>JBOHYT010000378.1:0-4582 GCA_050738055.1 Rhodanobacteraceae bacterium | reverse complement strand
GGCTACCGGAGGACCGGACGGCGACTGGGCCGGAATCACGCCGGCTGCAGCGTTCCAGCCGCGTTCCCGGCACCAGTTCATCCAGCAGTGCGCCGGCGGCGGTCACGACCGATTCCAGGTCCGGAGCCGCCCACAACCGCCCGCTGGCCTGCAGCAATGCGGTTGCCGCAGGCGCCGGGCGACCGGTCCGGACGGTGGGTAGAACGTGTATGCGGGCTGCCATCGGGCGCCGCCCCCTGTTGCCTCTGACTTCCCTTGCCTGTCGCACGAAGCGTGCCAGCCTCGGGCGGCCATTTGTGACTTCTGGCAACAAATCGGCGAGGAGCTTGCGCGGTAGAAACGCCCGAAGCGGAAAGTTGGACCGCGCAGCGGGATTTGCAGCCCGGGTCGCTTCTGCGGCCCAAGCTCCTTATCAGCGCCGCCTGCGGTCCGGGCGCGTGTCCGCGGGGGCCCGGGGATGCTTGTCCAGCACGTACGTGACGTTGCCCAGTTGGCGCATCTGCTGCTCGATCCATGCCGCCCGCCTTTGCACGTACGCGGAGGGTCGATCGGCGTGCCAGTCGCGCGGGTCCGGCAACACCGCCGCCAGCAGCGCAGCCTGGTGCCGCGTGAGCCGCGAGGCCGGTTCGTGGAAGAACGCCTGCGAGGCGGCTTCGACGCCGTAGATGCCGTTGCCGAGTTCCGCGATGTTGGCGTACACCTCGAGGATCCGCCGCTTGGGCCAGGTGATGTCGATCAGCACCGTGAAGTACGCTTCCAGCCCCTTGCGGAAAAAGCCGCCCCCGCTCCACAGGAACAGGTTGCGTGCCGTCTGCTGGGTGATGGTGCTGGCGCCGCGCAGCGGCCCACCGGCTTCGGCGACATCGATCGCGGAGCGGATCGAGGCGATGTCGAAGCCATGGTTGAACGGGAACGTCTGGTCCTCGCCCGCCACCATCGCCAGCGGCGCGACGGGCGCGATGCGGTCGAACGGCACCCAGTGGTAGTGGATGCGAAAATCGTGGTGGCTGTGCCACGCCTCGGTGACCTTGCGTTCCAGCATGTAGGCGCTGGTCGGTGGCGCGGCGAAGCGCAGCACCAACACCATGAGCCAGGTGATCGCGATGAACCCCAGCAGCGTCCACAGCAACCGCCGCAACCAGCGGCGCGCGAACGAACGCCGCCCCGCGGCACGGGTCCCGGTACCGCCGGTCATGCCGGAACGTCGGGCTTCGTGTCTCCCGCCCAGGCCTCCAGCGGCTGCGCCGGCGAATACAGGAAACCCTGCGCGAAGCGGCAGCCCATCTTGAGCAACAGGTCGCGTTGTGCGGCGGTCTCCACGCCTTCCGCGATCACCTGCATCGACAGCAGGTTCGCCATCGCGAGGATGGTGCGGATCACCGCGCCGCTGCCGCCTTCGTGGTCGGCATCCAGACCGGTGATGAACGAGCGGTCGATCTTGAGCGCCTGCACCGGGTACTGATGCAGGTACGAGAGTGAGGAATAACCGGTGCCGAAATCGTCCAGCGAAACCCCGATCCCGGCGGCGCGCAGCGTCTGCAGGATGCGCTTGGCCTCGGGCGGGTTTTCCAGCATCGCCCGTTCGGTGACCTCGACCCGGATGCGCGGCGGCGGCACGTTGTGATCGGCGAGCAGCCGCAACAGCCGGCGGTCGAGCTCCGGATTGCGGAAATGCCGCGGCGAGAGATTGATGCTCACGAACAGTCCGTCGCGGCCACCGATCAATGAATCGGCGTCGCGACAGACCTGCTCGTAGATCTGCCAGTCGATGGTTTCCGACGCGCCGGTTTCCTCGGCGATCCCGAGGAATTCGCCCGGCAGCAGCAGCCCGTTTTCGGGGTGCCGCCAGCGCATCAGGGCTTCGTAGCCCAGCACGTTGCCGTTGGCCAGGTCCACGATCGGCTGGTAGTAGGGGACGAACTCGCCGCGGGTCAGGCTGCGGCGAAGGTCGTTTTCGACCTCCAGCAGCGAGACCGCCTGCATCCGCAGGCCTTCGTCGAATACCGCGTAGCGGTGCCGGCCGTCGGCCTTGGCGCGGTACATCGCCGAATCGGCGTCGCGCAGCAACTCCTCGGGGTGCCGGTAATGCGCCGAGGCCAGGGTGATGCCGATCGAAGTCGAGGTGAACAATTCCTTGGCGGCGAGCCGGAACGGCGCGTTGAGGTCCTCGATGATGCGCTTGGCGATGCGGCACGCCTTGTCGGTGTCGGCGACGCCTTCCAGCAGCACCCCGAACTCGTCTCCGCCAAGACGCGCGACCACGTCCTCCGACTTGACGCACGCGCGGATGCGCCCGCCCGCCTGGAACAGCAGGTCGTCGCCAATCAGGTGCCCGACCGAATCGTTGATGACCTTGAAGCGGTCGAGGTCCATGAACAGCACTGCGAAACCCCGAGCCGGGTCGGCGTGGAAGCGTTCCAGCGCGTGCTCGAGCCGCTGCATCAGCAGGCTGCGGTTGGGCAAGCCGGTCAGCGAATCGTGCAGCGTCTCGTATTTCAGGCGCGCTTCGATGCGCTCGCGCTCGGCGATCTGCGCGCGCAGATCGCGGTTGGCCAGCGCCAGCGCCCGGGTGCGTTCGCCGACGCGCTGTTCGAGGTTGGCGTAGGCGTGGCGCAACGATTCGGTGGCGCGCACGCGCTCCAGCGCGTTGGCGATGTGGTAGGAGACGAAGGTCAGCAGTTCCTGGTCGCGCAGCGTGTAACGGTGCTCGGGCGAGTAGCTTTGTACCGCGAGCGCGCCCACGGTGTGGTCGGCACACACCAGCGGCACGCCCAGCCAGCACACCGAATCGGGCCCCTGTTGCGCGACATCGCCGTTGGCCCGCAGGTTGGCGATTTCCGGCGCGTTGGCGAGCAGCGCCGTGCCGTGTTGCAGCACGTATTCGGTCAGGCCGTTGGCGAGCTTGCGCGCCTGGATCTTGCGGTCGCGTTCGTCCACCCAGTAGGGAAAGGTCAGTTCAGCGCCGTCTTCGGAAAGCAGCGCGATGAAAAAATTGCGTGCATACAGCAGGCCGCCCACCACGCGGTGCACGGCGGCGTAGAAACTCTCGAGGCGGTCGGTGGTGCTGGCGAGCTCGGCGATCCGGAACAGCGCTGCCTGCAGGCGTTCGCCGCGCTGGCGCTCCAGTACCTGCTGCTGCAGGATGCGGTTGGCTTCGCGCAGCGCTTCGGTGCGTTCGGCGACGCGGTGCTCGAGATCGGCGTGCGCCATGCGCCGTTCCAGCGCCGTCTGCAGGTGCTGCGCGACGTAGATCAGCAGCGCCTTGTCCTGTTCGTCGTAGTGGTACGCATCGTCGTAGCTCTGCACCACCACGCAGCCGACCACCTCGCTGCCGCGCATCAACGGCACGCCAAGCCAGTCCATGCATTCCGCGCCGATCCCGTGGAAGGGACCGTGGACCTGATCCGCGATCGCGGGCAGCGAACCCATCAACGGCTTGCCATCGCGGATCACATACCAGGTCGGCCCGTGCAGGATGTCGTGCATGGGCAGGTCGCTGGCGGGAAGCGGCGGATCGGCATCCACGGTGTCGGCGTAGTAGGGAAAACGCACGCTGTCGCGGCGCGCGTCATACCGCGCGATGTAGAAATTGCGCGCATACATCAGCGTGCCGACGATCTGGTGCGAGGCCTGGAACATCGTGGTGAGGTCGGCGTTCGCCGCGCTGGCTTGATCGGCGATCGCGTACAGCGCGCGCTGCAGGCGCTCGGCGCGGCCGAGTTGCTCGACCGATTCGGCCAGCGATGCCTGCTTGCCGAATGCCTCGATGCGGGCGCGGATCATGTCCGCCGCGGTATCGAGCAGGGCGGGTTCGTCATCGAGGGGAGCCGTTTCGATCACAAGGACCTCGCGGCCCGGAAGCGGGATCAACCGGCGGGTACCGGCGGTTCCAGCCGCGGCATCCGCGGGCCGGCGCTGCACCCCGGTCCCGGGCGACAGCGCGCCCAGCAGCGTGCGTGCCGCCGCTTCGATGCCCGCGATGTCCGTGGCGCCCCACAGCCTGCCGCTGGCTTGCAACAAGGCGGCTGCGGTGGACGGCTGGCTGCCCGAAACGGCCAGATGGTGAACGTCGCCTGCCATGGATGGTCCAACCCCTGCGTGATCCAGAGTGTAACTGCTACGGGCATGCAAGATGCATGCGAAGGTTAGGGATGTAGGGCGGGTTTCAACCCGCCGCCGCGTGGAGCGGTGCGACACCGAATGGCGGGTCAAGACCCGCCCTACGCGGTTGATGTAATCGGGTTTCAATCCGCCGCGCGCGATCCGCGGTGTGGCACGGTCGCCGGGCAATGCCACTTGCCCGTAGGGCGGGTTTCAACCCGCCGCGTGCGATCCGTGATGCGGCACGGATGGCGGGTCAAGACCCGCCCTACGCGGTCGATGTAATCGGGTTTCAACCGCCGCCGCCCGCGTGAAGTAGTGCGGGTTTCAACCCGCCATCGCCGCGCGGGTGGATGGCGTGACACCAAATGGCGGGTCAAGACCCGCCCTACGTGGTCGATGTAGGGCGGGTTTCAACCCGCCGCGCGCGATCCGCGGTGCGACGCGAGCGCCGGCAATGCCACACTGACCAGTCCAGCAA
>JBOHYT010000377.1:0-1673 GCA_050738055.1 Rhodanobacteraceae bacterium | reverse complement strand
CTCCAGTGCACCGTTCTAAAAATAGCGCCATTCGGCGGGCTCGCCCGCCCGTTGGCCAAACCACGGACACGACTCTGCGCCCGCACCCACTTCCGGGAGCGCCCGCATCCTGCCGGCCCTTGCGCGGCCAGCGCGTACTCTTTTTTTTATAACGTTGGTGCCGGCGGCTAGCCGAACAGCTTCTTCAGTTGGACCCGCTTGAAATCGGACCCCGGCTTGCCCTTGGCGGGCTTGCGACCGCGGTTGGCGTTGACGCGCTTGCCGTGCAGAATTTTCTTCGTCTTGTCCAAGCTGGCCATGGGAAACCCCTCCTGTTGGCTCGGATCATTTCCCGTGCCGAACGGACCTGTGAAGCGGGGTATTATCGCCAAACCCCGCCGATTGCAAGCCTTTCTGGTGATGACCGGCCGAAAATGCGGCGTCTTCCGGAAGGCAGGAGGCCCCAACCGACCCAATCGTTCCAAAAATTTGAATTCGAGACTTGATTCACGATTCAGTTTTTGATATTGTACTTCGATATTTGCCGAGTACCGCTGGAAACGGGTGCTTCCACGGGTTTGATCCATTCCTAGTGAGGAACGCTTACCATGGCACGCAACGCAACGATCCGCAACCGCAACACCGCCAATGACGTCGTCAAAAAGGCGGCGTTCACCTCCGCGGATTTCGACGATGAGTCCCGTTTCAACGTGGTCACGGCTCCGGCCGACAACCAGATCAAAAATGATCTTGCGCCCAAGCCCGGCCCGCACGACCGTGTCCAGGAACCGGAACCCTCCCATGAAGACCTCAAGCTGTTCGAAGGCCTCCGCCATGAAGAAATCGAACGGATCAAGAGTCTCCAGCGTGAGTTGATCAAGTCGCAGCAGATGTACGATGTGGTCGTGGGCCTGGAAGGCCGCCTGAAATGGCGCCGCGAAATCGAGAAGGTCAAAAAGGAAATCGACCGCGTCAAGAAAGCCGCGCAGTTGGAAGTGCCCTTGGGCTGATCGCATTGTGCCATCCGTCTTGCAGACAGATTCGGCGGCCGCGGCCGCCGTTTTTGTTGGTTGCCGGCGGAGAACCAATGAAAAAGGGCGGGGGACTGCTCCCCGCCCTGGAAGGCTTGCGACCTCTGCTCTGCGGTTACTTTGCGGTGGTCCACGAAGTCACCGTGGCCAGCGCTGCATTGGAGATGCATGCGTTCAGGCAGAAATGGTTGTAGGCGCCGGTGCTGTCAACAGGGAGCACAGCGGCCATCGGCAGGCCGGTGGTCGGCAGCGATACCATAGTCCCCCCCGTGGAGCCTGCGGCCGGCTCGTCGCGCTTATACACCGTGCCTTGCTCGGAGATGAAATACTGGTGTTCGCCGGTCGTGAACGGCACCGCCGAACGAGCGGTCGCGCCCCAGGTGTTCATGCCCAGCGCGCCGTTGGAGGAGTCCTTGTAGAAGTTGGTCAGTTGCGTGCCGTCGGCGCCGCCGTCGCCTTGCAGCATGATGTATTCAAAGCCGGCCTTCGGGCTCACGCCGTTCGCGCCGTCCAGGTTGTTCTGGCAACTGTCGAAGGCGTTGGACAGGTCGGCGGCGATCAGGGTGCCGGTCGTGTTGAGCAACGCAGCGTTCCAGGAGTAGTAGTCGGTCTTCTTGTTGTACTGCGCCTGCGCGGTGGCCAGCGCCTTGAGGTTCTGCACAC
>JBOHYT010000376.1:0-3090 GCA_050738055.1 Rhodanobacteraceae bacterium | reverse complement strand
GCTAAGCGGCATCTGCTATCCCCTGCTTGGGACAGAGGATACGATATCGGGGACCGGCATCCGTCGCGGGTAAGTGACCGTGACGCTGGGTCGAAAAGTCAGTAGCCTTTTATTGCTTGTCCAGGCGAGTGGCCGGTACCACGCGAGAGGCAATTTGCAAGGTTATGCTTCTCGGTAGACGGCCCACGTGAAGCTATGTGCGCGTGCCTCACCGCCAAGCCAGAATCATCCTGTCCGGCGCGCTTGGGGGAACATTTGGGGGAATCTTCGAAATCGACACACGTAGGTTCGCATGGAAGTCAAAGCGATACGCGACTTGTTCGATTCCGACCCTGCCATCCGTTCTTGTAGTCTGTACTGCCGTGGTTTTTGACAGGACTGCGGAGCAGGAATCGAACCCGGTTCGATGACTCGCGCCATTCCTCGCGCCCGCCCTTTGGGCCACCGCAGCCTGCTTCGGACTCGATCTGGGGGTGTTCGCGCGTGTTCCCGGCGCGCGCAGTCCGACCCGTGCCTCCATCCGTTCTTGTATCCCGTGCTGTCGCGGCTTCGACAGGGCGTCGGGGGCGGGAATCGAATCCGGTTCGATTACTCGCTCGCCATGTGACGTTGGTGTCGTTACGCCGTTTGTACGGTATGCTTACGTACAAAGGAGATTGCCATGACCGCCGCCGCCCGCCTCGACCTGCGTCTGAGCCCCACCGACAAAGACCGCATTGCCCGCGCTGCTGACCTGCGCGGCGTGCCAGTGTCCGCTTTCGTGCGCGAGGCGGTGCTGCGCGCAGCCGATGAGATGATGGTTGGTACAAACCCCATCACCCTCTCGCCCGCGGAGACCAGACGCCTGCTGGCGGCGCTGGACAAGCCGTTCAAACCCGGACGACGCTTGAAGGAGGCTTTGCAGAAGGGCCGGCCCGTGGCGCTCGACCGGAGAACCAGCGTGGCGGGAGCAAGCTCGCTGGCTGCCCGCCTGCGTGGCCGCGCCACCGCCCGCATGAGCACCGATCAGATCATGCAACTGACGCGCGGCGCATGAGTCGCGTGCTGGTGGATGCCAACGTCCTCCTGGACGTGCTCACCGGGGACACACGCTGGTACGCATGGTCGGCCGAGCAACTGGATGCCTGCGCTGTGCAGGGCGACTTGTGCATCAACCCGATCATCTATGCGGAGGTGTCGGTCGGTTTCCTTCGCATCGAGCAGCTGGATGAAGCATTGCCGCCAGATACGTTTGCGCGCCTGCCGCTGCCTTGGGAAGCGGGCTTTCTTGCCGGGAAGGCTTGGCTGAAATACCGTCGCGCCAAAGGGGCGCGCAGGTCGCCATTGCTCGACTTCTACATCGGCGCGCATGCTGCCATCGAAGGCATGACGCTGTTGACGCGCGATGCCAAGCGCTACCGCACCTGTTATCCCAAGCTGGAACTGATTTGCCCGTGAGCCCATGCGTGCCATGGCAAACGGATTGACAAGGGGAAAGGCATGCCCCGTATTGGACTGGATCGGCAAGGACGCGGAGGTGCGGCACGACGCCGCGGTGCCGTTTCGATTGCTGCAGGACGTGCCGGAACTCGCCTGCGGCGATGCCGACAGTGGCAACCTGATCGTGGAAGGGCGACAGCCTGCCGACGTTGAAGGCGCTGCTGCCGCACTGCGCCGGTCAGGTGAAGCGAATCGACATCGACCCGCCGCGCCGATCCGTTCGCAGGCGACAACCGAACTTCGATGTCGGGTTGGCGGTGTTCGATGCGTCACCACGGCCGGTTGCCCGCGCGCGCCGGTTGACTCTCCGCGCGCGGTGACGCAGCATCCACCGACAGACCTTCGTGGTCAGGGGAAGACGCGTATGGGGAATGCAGGGAACAGCCATGACGGACTGTCACGGCCGCTGGAATTGTTGGGGATCAGTGATGTCGAAGAGCGCGCCTACCGCGCGCTGCTGACGCGGCGCATGGCAACCGCCTCGGACATCGCGAAACAAATCCGCACGACGCCGCGCGCGGCCAGGCGGATGCTCGTGGACCTCGATGCGCTGGGATTGGCCACGCACACACCCAAGGTGCCGCGGGTTTACATCGCCTCGCCGCCCGAATTCACCGTCACCGCGCTGATCAAGCAGCGGCAGGCGCTGCTGGAACGCGCCCGCGCGGTGGTGCCCGATCTCGAGGAGCAGGCGGCCAAGGCCAACAATGGCAATGGCCACGAGCCGGCCCTCGAGCTGATCAGCAATCGTGCGCAGCTGGGCGTGGTCCTCGAGCAGATGTACAAGTCGTTCCGGTCCGAGGCGATGTGCTTCCAGCGCGCACCGACCCTGATGCCGGGCGTCTTGCCGCCGCGCAAGTTGCGCGCCGGCTTGCAGGTCCGGACGATCTCCGACAACACGATGTTCGCGCTTCCGGGGATGCTGGGACGGCTGAAGCAGGACGTCGCGCATGGCGAGCAGGCACGCATGATCGAAACGCTGCCGTTCAAGATGATGATTTTCGATCGGCGTGCCGCGGTCCTCACGCTGGACAGCGAAAAGCCGGAAAAGTCCCCTACGCTGCTGGTGCACGGCGGCGCATTGTTGCAGGCGCTTTGCCTGTTGTTCGAATTCATGTGGGAACGCGCGACGCCAATCGTGTTCGGGCACGGAGACCAGTTGAAGCCAAGCCAGGGCGATGCGCGCCTGCACGAAATGGCGGAATCGCTGGTGCCGCTGCTCGCGGCTGGACTCAACGACAAGGCCATCGCCGTCGATCTCGGGATTTCCTCGGCGACCCTCAACCGTCGCATCGCCGAGTTGATGAGGTTTTACGGAACCCGAAGCCGTTTCCAGTTGGGCTGGCGCGCCGCGCTGGATGCTTCGGCGTCGGTCGCCCCCGCCGCGAGCCTCAGGTGACGGCGCGCGCTGCGCGTGCGTTGCGCATGGGCGGCGCGGAAACAGCGTGATGGGTTTCTATCATGCTCGTTATCCATCATCGCGAGCTATTGCGGTCGCGTGATCGCCGTACCAGACTCGACCGACGCAGGTCGTCTGGGGAAACACAGGGGCGATGCACGAACCTCGCACCATCGCATCGAACAGCCACGGCAAGCACGAGCCATGCCGCC
>JBOHYT010000375.1:0-5997 GCA_050738055.1 Rhodanobacteraceae bacterium | reverse complement strand
GCTCCACGACTTGACCGTTGTGACTCGCAACATCGATGACTTCACTGGCACGCAGGTACGTTTGCTGAATCCGTTCCTCGATCGCCACTGAAGCAGCGTGCGCGAACTGACAAGGAAACGGGCTTCCAGGTTGGCGTTGGGTTTGCCAGCGAAGCAGGGGCGGACGAGCGTGGTTTTGCCTGACTGGCGCGGTGAGCAACAGTATGGGTAGCTCTGCGGCGGCTCGACGCAACTGGGTCGCCAAACGGCGAGGTTGCGTCTTCGCGTACCGATTGTAAGTGACCGTTGCAATCGGCGCATGTACGTGTTGGCACGTTGACGTTGTATCAGCCGGCGGGTGTCGGGTGTTGCGGCTTTTTGCGCACCGTTCAGACCGCAGGGTCGGAGTTTCATGAACGGTTTGCGGGTCGTTGCAAATCATGCGGTGACCGAACTGGAGCCGGGTACCAGACTGCGTCGTCGCGTTGACGGATGTCTACACAAACGTGTATGACTTGACCTGATTATCCCTGTCGTTCAGCCAGCCAATGGTGCAGCGGTAGGAGCGGCGGGAGCCGCGACCGTTTGCTCAGCGACTCGGCATCCCTGCCGCAACGGTCGGGCCTTCCGGCCCTCCTACAACGGATTACGGTGGGAGCGTAGCTGAAGTACAGGGATAATCAAAAAAGCCCTTGCTCTGATTTTATCCGCTTTGATCCGCGTCTATCCGCGTCCATCCGCGTCAAAAAGCTCTTGCTCTGGTTTTATCCGCTTTGATCCGTGTTCATCCGTGGCAAAAAGCTCATGCTCTGGTCCTTCACCATTCAACCCGACTGCGCGATCTGCGCCAGCCGCCGCAACGCCACCGACGCGATCGGATAATCCACATCGACGCCTCGGATTTCGTCCAGCATCCCGCGGGTGAATTGCATCTGCGGACTTTCGCGTTCCAGCCATGCGGATACCGCGCCGTCGGCACCTTGCCGGCCCTGCTCGGAGGCCAGGATCTGGCCGACCATTGCACGCTGCTGCACCGCGAGTTCGTCGCGCAGGGCGCCGCGCGCCTGCGCGTGCCAGCGACTTTCCACCGGCAGTTTTTCGATCTGGGTGCGCAGCCATTCGATGTCGAGTGCCTCGCCGAGATCGAAGAACACGCGCGCAACGTGTTCCACCGGGCGGCCGGAATCCAGTGACGTCTCGATGACGTCCATCGACCCTTCCAGCGACGGGATCGTCGCCAGGTTGTGCGCAAGTTCGTGGGGGAACCCAAGGCCCTGCCATTTTTCCAGGTCGACGTCCCACGACGCGCGGCCGGTTTCGGTCAACGTACCCGGCAGTGCGGCGCGCAGCGCGTCCATGCCGGGCTGGTAGCGCTGCACCAGATCCGTGATGCCAAGCACCGTCCCCGGGAGGTTGAGAAGCCAGCGCGAAACATGGCGCAACAGCGACCACACCTTCATCAACGCGTCGATCTGCGCGGCCTCGGTGACCTTGCCGTCCAGCGCCTCGATGCCAGACCACAGATCGCGTGCATGGATGATCTGGCGCGCCGCGTTGTAGGCCTTGACCACCGCCGCAGCGGTCTCTCCGGTGTCTTCCTGGCTACGCAGGACGAAGGTCGCGCCCATCCGGTTGACGATGGAGTTGGTGACCGCGGTGGCGATGATCTCGCGCTTCAGTCGGTGCCGCTGCATGTGCGCCGCGTATTTCTCATGCAGCGGTTCCGGGAAGTAGCGGACCAGTTCGTGCGACAGGAACGGATCCTCCGGTACGTCGGAATCGAGCAACTGCTGGTACAGGACGATCTTGGAATACGACAGCAACACCGCGAGCTCCGGCCGCGTCAGGCCGAGGTGGTGCGTGCGGCGTTCGGTGAGTTCGGCGTCGGATGGCAACGACTCGATCTGGCGGTCGAGCTGCCCGCGCGACTCCAGCGTCCGGATGAAATGCGCCTTGGATCCGATCCGTCCGACCGACATGTGCTCCATCAGGCTGATCGCAACGTTCTGGCGGTAGTTGTCGCGCAACACCAGGTTGCCGACTTCGTCGGTCATCGAATGCAGCAACGTGTTGCGCGCTTCGACATCCATCTCGCCGCGCTGCACCGCGTCGTTCAGCAGGATCTTGATGTTGACCTCGTGGTCGGAGGTATCCACGCCCGCCGAATTGTCGATGAAGTCGGTGTTGAGGATCACGCCTTGCTGCGCAGTCTCGATGCGGCCCTTCTGGGTAAATCCAAGGTTGCCACCCTCGCCCACGACCTTGCAGCGCAACTCGCCACCGTTGATGCGCAGCGAATTGTTGGCGCGGTCGCCGACATCGGCGTTCGATTCCGAAGCGGCTTTCACGTAGGTGCCGATGCCGCCGTTCCAGAGCAGGTCCACCGGCGCCTTCAGGATCACGCTGATCAGTTGGGTCGGCGAGAGCGATTCAACCTCGTCGCCGATGCCCAGCGCGGCACGCATTTCCGGCGTGATCGTGATGGCTTTCAGGTCGCGCGCGAACACGCCGCCGCCCTTCGAGATCTTCGACCTGTCGTAGTCGTCCCACGACGAGCGCGGAAGATCGAACATCCGCTCGCGTTCGGCGAACGAGGTTTCGGCGACGGGATCCGGATCGATGAAGAGGTGGCGATGGTCGAACGCCGCGATCAGCCGGATGTGCCTAGACAGCAGCATGCCGTTGCCGAACACGTCGCCGGACATGTCGCCGATGCCGACGCAGGTGAAGTCCTCGGATTGGCAATCATGGCCGAGTGCGCGGAAGTGGCGCTTGACCGATTCCCAGCCACCCTTGGCGGTGATGCCCATGTCCTTGTGGTCGTATCCGGCCGAACCGCCGGACGCGAACGCGTCGCCAAGCCAGTAGCCGTGTCCGATCGAAAGGTCGTTGGCGATATCCGAGAACTTCGCGGTGCCCTTGTCGGCAGCGACGACCAGGTACGGATCATCGTCGTCGTGACGCACGACGTCGGCGGGATGCAGGATCTTGCCGGCGGAGGTGTCGATGTTGTCGGTGATGTCCAGCAGGCCGTTGATGAACATCTTGTAGCAGGCGATTCCCTCCGCCAGCACGGCGTCGCGGTCGCCCGTTTCGGGCGGGCGCTTGACGAAAAAGCCACCCTTGGAACCCACCGGCACGATCACGGTGTTCTTCACCATCTGCGCCTTGACGAGGCCCAGCACTTCAGTCCGGAAGTCCTCGCGCCGGTCCGACCAGCGGATGCCGCCGCGCGCGACCGGCCCGAAACGCAGGTGCACTCCCTCGACGCGCGGCGCGTACACCCAGATTTCACGATACGGCACCGGCTTGGGAACCTCCGGCACGTGTGCCGAATCGAACTTGTAGCTGATGTACGCGGCCGGCGTGCCGTCGTGCGACTGGAAATAGTTGGTTCGCAGGGTGGCGCGCACCTGGTTCATGAAACCGCGCAGGATGCGGTCGTCGTCGAGGCTGGAAACATTCACCAACAGCGCCTTGATCGCGGTGACCAGGCCTTCGCACTGGGTCCCGCGCGGCGCGTCCAGCAAGCGTGCCACGCCCTCGACAAATTCCGGATTGGCATCGCACACCGACTGCGGGGTGAGCGTCTGCAGTTCCCGTTGCAGGGCAGCGCGGGCGGCCTTGCGGGCCTCGGCATCGCCGGACTCGCGGCGCGGATCGAACTTGGACTCGAACAATTCGGCGAGGAGTCCCGCGATCATCGGATAGCGATTGAGCGTCTCTTCCATGTACGCCTGCGAGAATGGCGTGCCGATCTGTTGCTGGTATTTGCAGTAGCCCCGCAACATCGCGATCTGCCGCCACCCGAGGCCCGCGCGCAATACCAGCGCATTGAAATGGTCGTTCTCGGCGCGGCCGTGCCAGATCGCGTGGAAGGCGTCTTCGAAGCGCGCGTGCAGATCCTCGAGATCGAACGCCAGCGGCAACGCGGGGCGCACCACGAAATCCTGTACGCAGGCCTTGCTGCCACGCACGTCCAGCACGTGCACCTGCTCGGTGTCGACCTTGAGCCCGGCGTTCTCGAGCAGCGGCAGTGCGTCCGACAACGGGATGTCGTCGCCGGCGCGGAACACCTTGAAGCGCAATTGGCCGGGGTTGCGGTGCGACTCGTGCAATGCCAGGCGCATGTCCTCGCCGGCACCCGCCATCGCGGCCAGGATGCCGACGTCCTGGGCCGCGCGTTCCGGCGTGGTATCTTCGATGTAGCCCGCGCTGAACGCGCTGCCCCAACGATTCGCCAGTTGTGCGCCGCGCTCTTCGCCCATCCCCTGCACCAGTGCGTCGCGCAACGCGTCGTGCCAGCTGCGCACGATCGGAGCGAGCCGTGCCTCGAGCTCGGCCATGTCGACACTCACCTGCTCGCCCGCGCGCGGACGCACCAGCACGTGCATGCGCGCCATCGGCGAGTCGCCGATCTGCACCGTCGCGTCGGCGTGGGCGCCGTGCAGGTGCTCGGCCAGCATCGCCTTCACGCGATCGCCGACCGCCGGGCTGTAGTGGTCGCGGGGAATGAAAACCAGGCACGAGAAGAAGCGGCCGTAGGCGTCGCGGCGCACGAACAGGCGCGCGCGGCGGTGCTGGTTCAACTCGAAGATGCCCGACGCCATCGCGAACAATTCGTCGGTCGACGCCTGCAGCAGTTCGTCGCGCGGCAGGGTCTCCAGGATCGTCCGGAACGCCTTGCCCGAATGCGATTGCGGACGCAGTCCCGAACGCGATTCCGCGGAGTCGAACTTCTTGCGCACCAGCGGCACGTCCTGCGCCCGGCGCATGTACGAGGTCGAGGTGTACAGGCCGAGGAAGCGCGATTCGCCGATCGGCTTGCCCGCCTTGTCGAAGCGCAGCACGCCGATGTAATCCATGTAGCCCGGCCGGTGCACCCGCGAACGCGCATTGGTCTTGGTCAGGATGATCGCGTCCATCGAACCCGATTGCGGCAGCCGTGTTGCGACCAGGCTCTTGGTGGAACGCGGCGCGGTCGCAAGCTCGGGGTTGCGCAGGATCCCAAGTCCCGACCCCGGACGCGCCTTCAAGAGCTCGTCGCCTTTCTCCGCCAGCACGTCGTATTCGCGGTAGCCGAGGAAGGTGAAGTGGTTGTCCGCAGCCCAGCGCAGGAACGCCTGGCCTTCGGCGATTTCCTCGGGCGCGAGCGGGCTGATTTCGTTCGGCAGCGCGTCGGCGATCGCCAGCATCTTGTCATGCATCGCCTGCCAGTCCTTGACCGCAGCGCGCACGTCCGCGAACGCCGCCTCGGCCGCCTTCTGGAGATGCTCCAGCGTGGCGTCGTCGACCCGGTCGATCTCGGCGTGCATCACCGATTCCGTCGCGCCGCCGTCGCGGCAGCCCGAAACCGCCTCGACGTCGCCGCGCGCATCGCGCTTGACGTCCAGCACCGGGTGCAACAGGCGATGCAGCCGCAGGCCCGCCGTCGCCACCACCATTTCCAGCGAATCGACCAGGAACGGCATGTCGTCGGTCACGACCTCGATCACCGAATGCTGGCAGGTCCAGCCATTGCGGCCGCGCTCGGGATTGAACGCGCGCACACTCACGTGACCGGCCGTACGCGTCCGGAACCAGCCAAACAGGTCGACGCACATCGCCGCCCAGCTCCCGCTGCCGCGGGCTGCCAACTCCTCCGCGCTCAGCTCAGCGCAAGCGAGTCCGGCAAAGGTTTGAGCCGCCTTGGCATCCGCCGACCCGACCCGGCCACGAACCTCCGCCGCGATCGCGGCAACTTCAGCATCAACGGTGGGGACACGCGTTGCGTTCATGTCGATTCTTCGGGCGAAAACGGAACGACTAGGATACTGCGGCGCACCATTCGCGTTCCAGTTCGGGCGCCGCGCGCAGCCTCCCGCGCCCGTCGTAGCGCCCACCGGCGGAGCGGCCGCTGGGACATCGGAAAACCCTTTGACACGGATAGAAGCGGATCAATGCGGATTTTCTCCTTGATCCTCGGCCGTCCATGCCGCGTGGTCGCCGCCTTTGCTTGCGGCAACAGAGCCGTAGGGC
>JBOHYT010000374.1:0-7836 GCA_050738055.1 Rhodanobacteraceae bacterium | reverse complement strand
CGGTCGGCCAGCGTGGACTTGCCGTGATCGATGTGGGCAATGATCGAAAAGTTACGAATCTGCTGCATGGGGCACGCGGCGTGGGCGCCTCGTGGCGCGCAAACGGGCGATTATCGCATGCGGCGGGGAGCGGGAACGGGGAACGGGGAACGGCGACCGATTCCCGATTCCCGATTCCCGGGTCCCCGGTCCCGGCTCCAAATCACATCTGCACGAACTTGAAGGTCGCGCCGCTGGGATCGACCGCCGACTTCACCGCGGCCTCGTCGGCCTTGTCGCCGATGAACACCACCACCACGCCCTTGAACGAACCCGCTGACGCCTGCTTGAACGCCGATTCCAGCACCTGCGCCGTGGTCGCCGAATCCGGGCCGCCGGCGGCGATCATGTTGCCGGGCAACACCGTCGCCTGGACCACCGTGTCGAGTTGGTCCTGGGTGCGACTGATGTAGCCCTGGTTCTCCGGATACTTGGAAGATGGAACGAAATAGAAGTACGGACTGTTGCTGATGTTGCCCATGTTGTCCGTGACGACTTGCTGGAGGAAGGGCTGCCACGTCGAAGCGGCGACGGTCGCACGCGCGCATTCGTCGTTCTCGGAGGCGTTCTCTCCGGCAGCCTGTGCGGAGGATTGCATCGAGGCTGGCTTGGACGATTGCGCGGACGCGGGCGCGGCGGTGCCCGCGGACGCCGGAGCCGCGGTGTTGGGATTCTTGGCCAGGCACGCTTTCACCGCATTGTCCACGTCTGCGGTGGTCGGACGGGTGGCCTTTGCCTCGGTGGTCGTGGTGGCCTCCTTGTGCTTGTTGCAGGCGCTCAGGCCCAGCGTGCCGAGCAACGCGACGGCTGCGATGAACAGGAATTTGCGCATGACGATCACCTCGATGGTTTGCATGGAACGGCGGAGCCGGCCTGCCCCGTGTTGCGCCGGCGTTTGCGCAGCGCTTTCTGGACGGCCGGATGGACGAAATCGGAAACATCGCCGCCGAGGCTGGCGATTTCGCGCACCAGCGACGACGAAATGAAGCTCCATTCCTCCGCCGGCGTCAGAAACAGCGTTTCGGCCTGCGGAATCAGATGCCTGTTCATGCTGGCCAACTGGAATTCGTACTCGAAGTCGGACACCGCGCGCAGGCCGCGCAGGATCACCGCGGCGCCGCATTCGGCCACGAAACTCGCCAACAGAGTATCAAACCCGCGCACTTCGACGTTGGGGATGTCGCCCAACGCGACCCGCGCCAGTTCCACGCGTTCCTCGAGTTCGAAACGCGGCGCCTTCCCGCTCGAGCGCGCGATCGCGACGATCACCGTGTCGAACAAGGGTGCGGCACGGGCAACGAGGTCACCATGGCCACGGGTGATCGGGTCGAAGGTGCCCGGGTATACCGCGATGCGACGACTGGCTCGGGTTGGCTTGGCGTTCCCCATGGCCCATTGTGCCACCTCGCGGCACCGGCATGGCGGTTTCCGGAATCCGTGCGCACAATCATTCGCCTCCCGGCGCGCCGCGAAATAGCGTCGCGCGAACCGCACCGGCCTCGCGCTGCCGATGGATGCGCCACCGCGCGGGCGCCTGCCACTGGTCGGCATCGCCGGTTTCGGCATACACCCACGCTTCGGGCGCCAACCAGTCGTTGGCATCCAGCAGCGCAGCGACGGGTTCCCAAGCCTCGGCGTCGAACGGCGGATCCAGGAACACGACATCGAATTTTTCGGTCGCAGGTTCCGCCAGCGCCTTCAGCGCATCCGTGCAGCGCACCACACCGCAATCCTGCTGCTGCAGGCGCACAAGATCACTGGAGATCGCCGCCGCCTGCGCGGGGTCGTGCTCGAAGAACACCGCTTTGCACGCGCCGCGTGACAGCGCCTCGATGCCGAGTGCGCCGGTGCCGGCAAACGCATCGAGCACGCGCGCGCCTTCGATTACCGGCGCCAGCCAGTCGAACAGCGTCTGGCGCAGCCGCTGCGGCGTCGGCCGCAAGCCGGCAACCACCGGAACGGTGAGGCGCGACCCACGCAGCAGCCCGCCAATGATGCGCACATGACCCGGCGTCTTGACGCAGCCTTTTATCATCAGCTTTTGTGAAAAATCAGGCCACGGATGGCCGTTCTGGACCCGCAAGTCCCAAGGCGTGGAACCTCGCGCTGCAGTGGAACGAAGCAGCGATCAGAGATGATCGCACACATAGTGAAAAATCAGGCCATGGATAGCCGTTCTGGACCTTTGAATTTCGGAGAATGGAACCTTGCGCCGCCGTGGAACGAAGCAGCGATCAAGGATGATCGCACGCAGAAAATGATCGCACACAGTAATCCTGCCGTTGGGGTACCGGTGTTAGCATTTGCGGACACGTTTCCCGATGTGAACGCAATGCCGAATCTCTGGACCAGGCTGGCTGGTCGCAAACCGCGCGAGGACAATGCGCCGCCCGACCCCGACGAGTCCACCCAACCGGAGCAGGCCGAGCACAACGCCGCAAGCATACCCCCGGCCGCGGAATCCGGCGACCCGGCGCGGCCCGTGCCCGCGCTGCCCGAATTCGCGGCGATCGACGGCGATCCCGCAAGCGCGACCAAGCCACCGCGCGGCTGGCGCGACCGGCTTTCCGGCAGCGGTTTCGCGCGCGGACTGACTTCGCTGTTTTCGCGCAATCCGCCGCTCTCCGACCAGTTGCTGGATGAACTCGAGATCACGCTGCTGACCGCGGACGTCGGGGTCGGCGCCACCACCGAGTTGATCGACGATCTGCGCCGCCGCATGCACAAGCGCGAATTCGCCGATGCGCTGGCGTTGCGCGAGGCCTTGCGCGCGTGCCTGGTCGCGATGCTGGAACCGGTCGCGCGGGCGCTCAACGTCGGCGCCGCCAAGCCGTTCGTGCTGCTGGTGGTCGGCGTCAACGGGGTCGGCAAGACCACCACCATCGGCAAGCTGGCGCGCCGCTGCCTCGACGAAAAGCGCGACGTGTTGCTCGCCGCCGGCGACACCTTCCGCGCCGCGGCGGTCGCGCAATTGCAGGAATGGGGCACACGCCTCGGCGTGCCGGTTTGCGCGCAGGGACAGGGAGCCGATTCGGCCAGCGTAATCTTCGATGCGCTGCAGATGGCGGTCGCGCACGGCAAGGACGTGTTGATCGCCGACACCGCCGGCCGCCTGCACACGCGTTCGAATTTGATGGACGAACTGGCCAAGGTCAAGCGGGTGCTGGGCAAACTGGATGCCGAGGCTCCCCACGAGGTGCTGATGGTGATCGACGGCACCACCGGCCAGAACGCGATCAGCCAGGTACGCCAGTTCATCGATTCGGTCGGCGTGACCGGTCTTGCGGTCACCAAGCTCGACGGCACCGCCAAGGGCGGCGTGGTGTTCGCGCTGGCACGCGAGTTCGCACTGCCGATCCGCTACGTGGGCCTTGGTGAACGCGCGGAAGATCTGCGCGTGTTCGACGCGCGTGCGTTCGTCGACGGGCTGCTTGTGGCTGGTCCCTGAACCATCGTGCCCGCGCCCGCGCCATCGTCGCGCCACCTGCTGCGCTGGATCGGACTGGCCATCATCGTGGTGGTCGCGGCGCTCGTGATTGCGCTCGCGGTCTATGTCCACCGCCTGTTGCAACCCGAACGCTTTACCGCGCTGCTCGAACGCGACCTCGCCACCGCGGGTTTGAGTCTGGACATGCAGCAACCGGCCGAACCCACCTTGTTCCCGCGTCCGGCCGTGCAACTGCACAGTTTCAGCCTCACGAACATCGGTTCGGACACGCCGGTCCTGCAGGCGGCCGGCGCGACCATCGTGGTGCCGTGGCGCGCGCTCCTGCACGGCGAGGTCGCGATCGAACGGATCGACGTGGATGCCCCGCACATGGATCTCGGTGAACTCGAGGCGCTGTTGGCCCGCCTGCCACAGCATGCCGCCGGCCCGCCGCGCCTGCCGACGATCGCGACCGGCATCGAGATGAGCCACGGCACGCTGACCCGCGACGGCGCGCCGCTGCTGTTCGACTTCAGCCTGCGCACCGGCCCGCTCTCACCCCGGCAGGCATTCCACGTCGATGCTTCGGCGCGGACCGCCGCGGGGCGGATGTTCGTCGCCAGCGTGGACACCGTGCCGTCTGCTCCGCACGACGGCGCGATCGCCTTCGATCCGCTGCAGATCCGGTTCACCGGTCCGTCCGACCTGGCGCTGTTCGTCGATGGAAGCGGAAGCTGGCGTGGCGGCGAGGACCTCGCACTGCGGCTGAAAGGCACGTTGCGGCACCGGCCGCTGGCGCCCGCGGCGGCAAGTTCCGGGACGGCCGCCACCGCAGCCAGCGCCAAACCCGTCGCGGCCACCGCACGGCCTGCCACCACCGACAACGTGGTGCTCAACGTTTCGCCGGCGCATGGCGCGACGCCGGTCTCGGTCGCGGTGAAGCTCGAGGGAGAAGACGCGCACGTCGACATGCGCATGCGGCCTACCGAATTCGGTTCGTGGTGGCACCAGTTGCTCGCGGCGACGCCGACACAGGCGCCCGCCGCGCTTCCGTTCACCGGCACCGCGCGGATACGCAAACTCGACCTTGACGGGATCAAGGCCTCCGGCATCCAGATCGACGCCACGCCCGATGCCGCTCCCGCGGCCGGCACCTCGGTCGCGCCAGCCCCGGCATCCGGCGCGTCCGCGGCTCCCGCCGTTTCGGCGCCCGGCGGATCCACCACCCGCTGACCGCATGGACGCCTTTGCGCGCCGCCTGCTCGACTGGTACGACCGGCACGGCCGCCACGACCTGCCGTGGCAGCATCCACGCACGGCTTATCGGGTGTGGATTTCCGAAGTGATGCTGCAGCAAACCCGGGTCGCCACCGTCATCCCGTATTTCGGGCGTTTCGTCGATGCATTGCCCGATCTCGGCGCGCTCGCCGCCGCCGACGAGGACAAGGTGCTGTCGCTGTGGTCCGGGCTCGGTTACTACCGGCGCGCACGGCATCTGCACGCAGCGGCGAAGTTGTGCGTCGTGCGGCACGCTGGCCAGTTGCCGCGCGATTTCGAAGCACTGGCCGCGCTGCCAGGCATCGGCCGCTCCACCGCAGGCGCGATCCTCGCGCTTGCGCACGATCAGCGTCACCCGATCCTCGACGGCAACGTCAAGCGCGTGCTCTGCCGCTATCACGGCGTGCGCGGCTGGTCAGGCGAACGCGTGGTCGGAAACGCATTGTGGGCGCATGCCGAGCGGCACACACCGACCGCGCGCATCGCCGACTACACCCAGGCGATCATGGATCTCGGCGCGACGGTCTGCACACGCGGTGCGCCGGACTGCGAACGCTGCCCGCAACGGCGCGGCTGCGCGGCTTCCCGGCAGCAACTCGCCGCGGCATTGCCGACGCCGCGACCAACACGCGCGTTGCCGGACCGCCAGACCGTCTGGATCGTGTTGCGCGACCACGACGGCCGCGTGCTGCTGCAGCGGCGCTCGCCGGAGGGTGTGTGGCCATGCCTGTGGAGCCTGCCGGAAGCAGCCGACGAAGCTGCCGCGGACGCGCTCGCCGCGCGGCTCGCCGAACTCGGCGGAAACGTCGGCGCCTCGCTGCAACAGGTCCGCCACGCCTTCACGCATTTCCGGCTGACGGCGACGCCGCGCACGTGGCGCGACGTACACGCGCACGGCGCGATCGCGGACGATGCACGCTCGCGCTGGTGTTCGCGCGAGGACTTCGTAACACTGGGGATTCCCGCACCCGTGAGGAGGTTGTTGGAAACATGACACGCATGGTGTATTGCGAAAAACTCGAGCGAGAGACCGAAGGCCTTGAACGTCCGCCCTGGCCGGGCGAATTGGGCCAGCGCATCTACGAGCACATCGGCAGGGAAGCGTGGCAGCAATGGCTCGGTTACCAGACCATGCTGATCAACGAAAACCGCCTCTCGCCGGCGGATCCTGCGACCCGCAAGCTGCTCGCCGCCGAGATGCAGCGGTTCCTGTTCGGCGACCACGACGGACCCTGATCGGTGTCGAATTTGGCAGGGCGGAATCGGCGCAGCCGCTTCCGCCAAGGGCGAATCCGGCGGAAACCGCTTCGCGGGTTCCGCCCTACGGATCTACCGTAAAGCATATCCCTCGGGTTCGTCATCCCGGCGAAAGCCGGGATCCATGGTCGCTTTGATGCAGCGCATTCAAAATGGATCTCGGCTTTCGCCGGGATGACGGCCAAGCGGCGCAAGGTTTGTGGACAGCTGGGCGCCTTGACGAGAGCGTGATCAAGAGAAGGAGAGAGGACCGCGGCGGGGTCGACACGTTACATTGCCGGAACGCGTCGACGTGCCAAGGCTCCATGATCCGCCGCAGCGTTCAGCCGCTCGACGCCGGCGCGCCCTTGGCCTTGGCTTCGTCCTGCTTCATCTTCAGTTCGTTCACCGGCACGATCTTCAGGATCTTGCAACGCTGGTGGTCGAACTTCACGAAGTCGAAGTTCTTGTACAGCGTGTTGTTCTTGGCGGTCAGTGCGATGCCATTCGTGAACTGGAGATTGATGCACGGCGTCTGCACGGTCAGCAGATAAAGCTTGTTGACCCCGAACCAGATCCCCACCATGTTCGGCGCGAGATACTCGAAACCACTGATCTGGAAGTAGTGGACGTGGTCGACGGGTGCTTCGGCGTACTTCTGGTAGCGCGCAAGATCGCGCGATTCACTGGAAGTCTGCTGCGCCCAACCGGGCATTGCGAACAAGCCGGCGAGCAGGACCGCAATGCCGGCCGATTTACCTAACGTTTTCATGCGTGGCCACCTCAACCGCCATGGAGGCTTTGTCACTATACTGCGGTCGCGGACCGGTGAATAAGCAGTCGCCGGCCGCCCGTTGTCAGCGACAGGAGCGATGTTTTCCGTGTCTGTGAATCCGAGGGCGCCCACGGGATCCGGCGCGGCCCGTCCATCCGCGTTGCCGCGGTCGTTGGAGTGGATTGCGGGTCCGCTATCCGCACTGTCCAGGAGCCGCTTCAACCTGCGCGCCGGGCTGGTCAGCGACAGCTCGATCAGCGTGGTGCTGGTCGCGGCCGGAGTCTGGTACGGCCACTTGCACGCTACGGCCGCAGTCCTGACCGTGCTCGCCGGTCTGTTGGCATTCTCCTTCCTCGAATACGCCGCGCATCGCTGGCTCTTCCATGGCCACACCGGACCGATCGAAGCGGGCCACGCCAACCATCACCTCGATCCCCTCGGCTTTGACGCGATGCCGTTCTTCATGCCCCCGCTGTTCATGTGCGCGCTCGCTGCGGTATTCGCCTCGCTGATGCCGGAGGGCTACGCACTGTTGCTGGCCGGCAGCATCGCCGCCGGCTACGCGGCCTATGGACTGAGCCACATCGCGATCCACGTGCACCGCTTCAAGAGCCCGCTGATGCGCCGCTGGGCCGGTTTCCACAACATCCACCACTTCCACCCGGATGCCAATTTCGGGGTGACCACGGGGTTGTGGGATTTCATCCTGGGCACCCGCTACCGGCGCAAGCCACGCCCGGCCGTGCGGCATCCGTAAGAGCGCCATCCGCAGGCTAACAACAGCCTTTGCCACCCCGGCAGCCCAAAAACAAAGCCTTTGACGCGGATTTACGCGGATCAACGCAGTAGGGCGGAATCGGCGCAGCCGCTTCCGCCAAAGGCGGATCCGGCGGAAACCGCTTCGCGGGTTCCGCCCTACGGCTCTGCCGCGTGTGCCCACAGCTACCGCGCGTGGCTGCCTCGCGGCGATCAGTTGCCCTCGTTGCTGCGCGCGCCGCTGCCGGGCTCGTCGGTACCCACGCCAAGCAGTTCCTCGAGCTGGGCCAGCGCAGGATTCTCTTTCAGCACGGCCTTCAACCAC
>JBOHYT010000373.1:0-3362 GCA_050738055.1 Rhodanobacteraceae bacterium | reverse complement strand
GGCGCGTTCTACAGCGCACTTGCCGCCGACAGCGAAGGCGAGGAAGGCCGGTTTTATCTGTGGACCCGCGAACAGGTCCGGCAGGTGCTGCCCGAGCCCTTGCGCGCGGTTGCCGAGCCGGCTTTCGGCCTCGACCAGCCGGCCAACTTTGAGGGCACGGCCTGGCACCTGTTGCGCGTGGTTCCGCTCGCCGAAGTGGCACGGGCGCCCGGTTCCGCGAGTGACGATGTCGAAGCCGAATACGCGGCGGCCCGACGCAAGCTGTTCGACATCCGCGAGCGGCGCGAACACCCGGCGCGCGACGACAAGATCCTGACCGCGTGGAACGCGCTGGCGATTTCCGGTCTCGCACGCAGCGCGCGCCTGCTCGACGATTCACGCTGCGCCGACATGGCGTTGCGCGCACTCGATGCGCTGCGGGAATCGGTCTGGATCGATGGCGAGTTGTTCGCCAACATCGCCGAGCCCTCGTCGCGCATCCCGGCCTTCCTCGACGACCACGCGTTCCTGCTGGATGCACTGCTGGAAACGCTGCAACTCGCGTTCGATCCACGCCACCTCGACTGGGCGATCGCGCTCGCCGACGCGCTGCGCGACAAGTTCACCGATCGTGCCTCGGGCGGGTTCTGGTTTTCCACCGTACAACACGCCACGCCGCTCGGACGCGGCCGGAGCTGGACCGACGATGCCCTGCCGAACGGCAACGGCGTCGCGATCCGCTCGCTGCTGCGGCTTGGGCATCTGATTGGCGACACGCGCTATCTCGGTACCGCGGAACATGCGTTGCGCGCCGCGGCCGGCGCGTTGCGGCAATATCCAGACGCCTGCATCAGCGTGCTCCGGGCGCTCGAAGAATTCGAACATCCGCGGATGCAGATCGTGGTGCGTTGTCCGAAAACGCAACGGGACGCCTGGCAATCGGCACTGCGCGAAGCCCAGCGCGGTACTGGCAGCGAGACCGGCGAGCGTCCATTCGATGCGTTTCTCATCCCCGCCGAATCGACTGCACTGCCCGGACTGCTTGCCGAACGTCAATCGCGTGGTGACGAAGGCACCGCCTATGTCTGCACGGGGCTGACCTGCCAGGCACCGGTGCTGTCACCGGGCGAACTGGCGGACGTCTTTCACGCAACACGCAGCGTTTGACCGGAATTCAAAGCTCGACGGATGCGTTCGGCAACGCGTCGTGTCGCCCAGGTCCGGGCGGCAAATACAGCTCGAGAAGACCGTGCGTCGCTTCGATGCCCGCGAGCGCACCTTCTTCCCAATGCTCGGCGCGGAACTGTTCGTGCATTTGCGCGACGAGCTTGTCCCATGAACCCTCGGGTACGCGTGCCACGACGCCGCGGTCGGCAATGATCTCGACGGTGCGATCGCCGAGCAGCACGTAGACCAGGACGCCTGTGCGGCGTTCGGTATCCCATACCTTCAGGTCCGCGAACACGTTCTCGGCGCGCGCCCGCACACGGCGCCCGCCGAGCAGGTAGCGCGGCGGCAGTCGCGCCTCGACCGCGAAACAGATTTCGCCGTCGTGCTTTGCCTCACCCGCGGCAATCGCGTCCCGAATACGCTGCATCGCCTCGGGCGGAAACGTCCGGCTGGCCGGCGCATGCAACCAGTGCCGCAGCCAGCGCAATGCATCCATCACCACGCCCCCGAGCGCGCACCGAAGATCACCACCCAGATCACCAGCACGTTCAGCATCAGCAGGAAAGTCGCCGCCGAACCCATGTCCTTGGCGCGTCCGGCGATCGGGTGCAGTTCGGGCCACAACTTGTCGACCACCGCTTCGAGCCCCGAGTTCAGCATTTCCGCCGCCAGCACCGGCAGCAGGCATCCGGCCAGCAGCGCCTTCTCGACCGCGCCATCGCCCAGCCACAACCCGATCGGGAACAGGATCACGAACAGCACCACTTCGAGCCGGAACGAGGCCTCCACGCGCCAGCCCTCGCGCAAGCCTTTCAGCGACCAGACCAGCGCCACCCAGATCTGGCGCGGCCCGCGATGGACGGTGCTCGGCATGCGAATTCCCTCGTGGCGACAGCGCGCAACCTTAGCGCGGTTGCGGCGAGGGCGGTAGGAGGGCCGGAAGGCCCGACCGGTCGCGGATCGACCAACAGGTCGCGGCTGCCGCCGCTCCTACACCGAACGTGTTGCTACCGCCGGCGGGACACGCGCGGCACGCAGCGCCGGCGAGAGCGCCGCGAGCTGCCCCAACGCCAGCAAAAGCACTGCGCCAATAGGCAGGTACGTCCACGGCAGGCGCAGCAATTCGTAGTGACGCATCAGCCACAGGTTGATACCGTAGGCGGCGAGCAGTCCCAGGACCACGCCCGCTGCGACCACCAGCAGATTCTCGACCATGGTTTCGGCGTTGCACGCGATCGCGCAGGCCACCGCAATCTGCAGCACGATCAGCAGCGGCATCAGCGGACGCGGCAACAACGGTTTCACGACGTACCACATGGCTCACTCACCCCTGCCTGATCTGCGCCGCCGGCGGCAGCCGGCACACCCGCCACACGGGCAGGATGCCGACGATCAGCCCGACCCCGACCGCCAGCAGCGACCCACACCTCCAGCCAGCGACATCGCTGCACATCGACGGAGCCGAACATAACGTCCGCCGCGGCACTGGTGCCACATTCGCCGGCGTTGAGCGGCCCGACGCCCGCATCCAGCGCGGCACCGATCGGCACGAACAGTTGCACGCCCTGCCCCGGGCCTTCGTCGGTTGCCGCATCGATGAATGCCATTCGCGGCTCCCATGGCGCGGTCACACCGATCACGCGAAACAGGTGCTTGTCCATCTCGACGCTGCGACCCACGGCATCGGTGGTACCGAACAGTTTCGTCGCGAGCTGAGCGTCGATCACCACGACCGGCGCATGCGAGGCCTGCTCGGCTTCCGTCCATGGCCGGCCGAAACGCAGCGGCACCCCCAACTCGCGGAGGACCGGACCGTACGCCAGCAAGCCTTTCACCTGGCTCGACTGCTTGCCGTAGGGATTGGCTGCTTCCGGATAGCCTACCGCCAAAGCCATCTGCGCGCTCGCGCGGTGCGCATCCACCAGCGCCTTGGCATCACGCAGCTTCAGCAAGCTGTCGGGCTGATTGTACGCCGGGCTGTTTTTCTGGACGTGCTCGCGCGCATCCATCGTCACCACGTACAGGTGATTGCTGATGCCAGGGAGCGGCTCGCCGGACAGCGCCGCGAAGATCGTCAGCGCAGTCATGCACACGGCGATCCCGATCGCCATCGTCACCACGATCAGCGCCGCCGCGAACGGATTTCTGCGGCAGCGGCGCCACGCAAGTTGCAGGTAATAGCCGAACACACCGCCTCCTTCCTCGGCCTACTG
>JBOHYT010000372.1:0-7182 GCA_050738055.1 Rhodanobacteraceae bacterium | reverse complement strand
CGGCGGTGCTGTTCCACGCCAACTTTGCCGAGCAAGGCGAGTGGGTCGCTTTCATGAAGAACGTGGCGATCGCCGGCGGCTTCCTGATCCTGGCCGCGCACGGCCCGGGACTGCTGTCGCTGGATGCGTGGCGCAAGCGGCGCAAGCAACGCCAGAAGATCTTCTTCTGAGTTTCTCGGCGCCGCGGTCGGAGTGGGCGCTCGCAGAGAAACAAGCCTGGGTTGTTTCTCGCAAGGGTAACCGTCTTGGCGGTCAAGACCCTCTTGGCGGGTCAAGACCCGCCCTACGGCCTGGCGTGTGAGCGGCGCGCCACATGCCGCCGCGGCGTGCCCCGATTGCATCGTTGATGTAGGGCGGGTTTCAACCCGCCTTTTGCGTTTCTCGGCCCCGCGGTCGGGGCGGACGCTCGCAGAGAAACAAGCTGGATTGTTTCTCGCAAGGACTTTGTGCGAAACATCGGTCGAAGCGAGCCGCAGCTCAATCGGAATGCGCGTGCCCGTCACCGGAATGCGCGTGCCCGTGCGCGATCTCCTCGGGTGCCGCCGCACGCACCGCGGTGATTTCGATGTCGAAGTGCAGGGTCTTGCCGGCCAGCGGATGGTTGTGGTCGACGTCGATCGAGGCCATGCCGATCTTGCGCACGGTCACCTGCCGCCGCCCGCCCCCGCGGGTCGTGAGCATCGTGGTGGCGCCGGGCTTGAGCTTTTGCGCGTTCTGGAAATACTTCTTCGGTACCCGCTGCAGCAGCCCTTCCTGGTATTCCCCATAGGCATCCGCAGGCGCGATCTCGACCTCGAACTTCTCGCCTTGCTCGCGCCCGTTGAGCGCTTTTTCCACGCCCGGGACCAGTTGCCCGTGGCCCAGCAACGCCCACATCGGTTCGCCGCGCTTGCGCGAATCGTCGAACGGCTCGGCCGCGGCGTCGGCGTCGGCCGCGTCGCGCACGCGGTAATGGAAGCCCACTACGGAATCTTGCTCGGCACGCATGGACATCACGCTGGAACGGCGAAACCGCGCATGGTAACCGCGCCCCGGCTGGCCGTCACCAAAGCGGCACGCACGCTCCCGCCGATTACACTGTCGCGATGACCGTGCAAGCCCGTGCACCGCGCGCCGCGTTCGAGGCATACGTCGAACGCATCGACGCCGCACTGCCCCAGACCCAGTGCCGGCGCTGCGGTTACCCCGCGTGCCGTCCCTATGCCGAGGCCATCGCGCGCGGCGAAGCGGCGATCAACCGCTGCCCGCCGGGCGGCGCGGGGGGCGTGCGGGTGCTTGCGAAGATCACCGGCCAGCGCGAACAGCCGCTCGATCCGGAATGCGGAAGCGAAGCGCCGCCGTGCGTGGCGTGGATCGACGAGACCGCGTGCATCGGCTGCACCAAGTGCATCCAGGCCTGTCCGGTGGATGCGATCGTCGGCGCGTCCCGACTGATGCACAGCGTGATCGCCGACCGCTGCACCGGATGCGAGCTGTGCCTGCCGCCGTGTCCGGTCGACTGCATCGCGATGGTCGCCGAACCCGCGACGCCGATGCGCATGCGGCGACCCGCGCTCCCATGCCAACCCTGAACGCGCGCCGCGACCGCTGGCTGGTGCGCGGGCTGTGGCTCGTCGGCATCGCGATCTTTTGTTTACTGTGGCCCGTGCTCGAATACCCGCACTTCGACATCGAGCCGGAGAATCGCGCGCAGGCCTTCGTGCAACTGGCGGTGCTGCACGGTTCCTGGCTGCTGTGGCCGCTGCTTGCGCAGTCGCTGGTCAAGGCTTGGCGGCGGCTCGGCGAACGGCGGCGCCTGCGCGGCAGCGGCGCCATCGTACTGGCGATCGTCTGCGCGGTACTGTGTTACGCGCGTTTCGTCGCACCCAACCGGCTGGTCGTGCGCCGCACCGTGATTCCGGCACCCATCGACCTGAACATCGCGGTGTTCAGCGACATCCACGTCGGCCTCTACACGCGGACCGGCAAGCTCGAACAAGTAGTCAAAAAGTTGAACGCGCTGCACGTCGACATGGTGTTCATCGTCGGCGACTTCACCTACGATCCGCCGCGCGACCTCGCCGCTGCGCTGGCGCCGCTCCGGCAGTTGAACAAGCCGACCTGGGCGGTGCTGGGCAATCACGACCTGCGCTTGCCGGGTCCGCCACTGCAACTCAAGATCCTGCAAGTGCTCGCGGGTTCACCGGTGCACTTCATCGCGCATCGGGTGGTCAATTTCCCGACCTTCCGGCTCGCCGGCCTGTACGGCTGGTGGACCGGACGCTCCGACACCGCGTTCCTAAAGGCGCTGCCGGGCAACAAACCGCTGCTGGTGTTGATGCACCAGCCGCACAGCCTGCGGGCACTGCATGGCGTGCACTTCGCGCTCGCGATCGCGGGCCATACCCACGGCGGCCAGGTGTACATCCCGTGGCTCACCGACAAGCTGTTCCTGATGTTCCGCGACGAAAAGTACGTGGACGGCTATTACGACACGCCGACCGGCAAGCTGTTCGTGACCCCGGGCGTCGGCATTACCGGCTTGCCGTTGCGCCTCGATTGCCCACCCACCATCGACGTGCTGGAATTGCGCCGCCATGCGCGCTGATTCCTCCCTTCAGCAACCCTGCACCCATTGCGGCGGGTGCGCGCGCGCCTGTCCGGAATCGCTCGATCCGGAAGGCTTGTTTTTCGCGCTGGTCGACGAGGACTGGACGCAGGTGCGACAGCAACGGCTGGAGGCATGCACCGAATGCAACCGCTGCGCGGAGGCTTGCCCTTCGCACATCCCGCTGCTCGACTGGCTGCGCTGGGGCAACGGCGAACTCGCGATGCAGGAGCGCGCCGAACGGGCACGGACCCGCTTCCTCGCCCGCAACGCGCGGCTGGCGCGCGAATGTGCAGATCGGGCAGCCGACCGCGTGCGCGGCCGCACGGATTCGCGCGCCGCTCCGGCGCCACAAACCATCAGCAAATCGGAAGTGCTGGCCGCGATCGCGCGCGGCCGCGCCAAACGCGTGCGATCGTCCCGGATCGTCGCAGCGCCGGATGGCACGGCAGCCGGTCCTGCCCGGAAATCATGAGCAGCGGACATTCATGAAACGCGCGGACGTGGCGGAACTGTTCCGGCGACTGCGCGAGATCGAGCCGGAACCAACCACCGAACTCGTCTATGGCACGCCGTTCGAGCTGCTGATCGCGGTGATCCTGTCGGCGCAGGCTACCGACGTCGGCGTCAACAAGGCGACGAAGAAGTTGTTTGCGGTCGCGAACACGCCGCAAGGCATCCTCGCGCTGGGCGAGCAGGGCCTCAAGCCGTGGATCTCGAGCATCGGCCTGTACAACGCCAAGGCCAGGAACATCCTCGCCACCTGCGCGAGGCTGATCGAAAGCCACGGCGGCGAGGTGCCGCGCAGCCGCGAAGCATTGGAGGCGCTGCCCGGCGTCGGCCGCAAGACCGCCAACGTCGTGTTGAACACGGTGTTCGGCGAACCGACGATCGCCGTCGACACCCACATCTTCCGGGTCTGCAACCGCACCGGACTCGCCCGCGGCAAGAACGTGCGCGCCGTCGAAGACAAGCTGCTGAACGTGGTGCCGGACCAATACAAGCCCGGCGCGCATCATTGGCTGATCCTGCACGGCCGCTACGTGTGCACCGCGCGCAAGCCGAAGTGCCCGGAGTGCCCGATCCGCGACGTGTGCGCGTACCGCCACAAGACCCCTCCGTGAACGATGGCGTCGGCACGCACCGCGACCGGGACGCATCGTTCACCGGCGGCACGGCGTCCGGCTGCTATCCTCCCGTGATGCACACACAGATCGACGCGTACGCCGAGCACCTGTCCACCCGCTTCCGCGGATTCTTGCCCATCGTGGTGGACGTCGAAACCGGCGGCTTCGATGCCGAGCGCGACGCGCTGCTGGAAATCGCCGCCGTGGTGGTGGGCATGGACGGCGCCGGAATGCTGGTGGCCGAGCCGGTCGTCTCCACGCACGTCGAAGCATTTCCGGGCTCGCACATCGATCCGAAGTCGCTGGAAGTGACCGGCATCGACCCCGACCAGCCGTTGCGCGGCGCGATCCCCGAGCGCATGGCGCTCGATCTGATCTTCAAGCCGGTGCGCGCCGCAATCAAGTCCAGTGGCTGCCAGCGCGCGATCCTGGTGGGGCACAACGCGGCGTTCGATCTCGGCTTCCTCAACGCGGCGGTGCGCCGCACCGCGTACAAGCGCAATCCGTTCCATCCCTTTTCGTGCTTCGACACCGCGACGCTTGCAGGGCTCGCCTACGGGCAAACGGTGCTGTCGCGCGCCGTGCAGGCGGCGGGATACGAATGGAATGCGGACTACGCCCACTCGGCCGTCTATGACGCCGAACGCACCGCGGCGCTGTTCTGCGCGATCGTCAACCGCTGGCGCTCGTTCGAGCAACTGGAGCGCGAGTTCGTCGGGGTGGCCTGATCGACCAGCGCTCTGCTCACGCGAGCCAATGGCGCACCGCGAGCGCAACCAGTTGCAGCACGATGAGCGCGTACAGACCCGCGAGCACATCGTCGAGCATCACACCGAAGCCGCCGTGGACGCGACGGTCGGCGACGCGGACCGGCCACGGTTTCCAGATGTCGAACAGGCGGAACAACACGAAGCCGACAACCATCCACCACCATTCGGGGGGCGCCACGAACAGCGTCAGCCACATCCCGATCACCTCGTCCCACACCAGCGCGCCATGATCGTGCACGCCGAGCCGCCGCCCGGATACCTCGCACGCCCACACGCCGAGCGCGAAGCCCACGACCAGCACCAGCACGTACCAGCCCGGCGCCAAACCGCGCAGCAGGAACCACCACGGCAACAGCGCGACGGCCGAACCCGCGGTTCCCGGCGCCTTCGGCGACAAGCCCGCACCGAGTGCGGTGGCAATCCAGCCGGCCGGATGAGACAGCAGCGCGCGTCGTTGCGGCGCGGTCAGCGACGGACTCATCCGGCGCCGGTCCGGAAATGTTCCCAACCGGCGTGCGGCGTTTCCACGGCATTGCCGTTTCGATCCCGCACGCGCACGCCGCGCCCCGCGACCACGCGGCCGATGCGGGTCGCCGGCACACCCAGTCCGGCCGAAAGCATCTGGATTTCCGCCGCACGGATTTCCGGGGCCGTGAAGCACAGCTCGTAATCATCGCCGCCCGCCAGTGCGAATCCGCGACATGCCGCATCGTCGAACGCGCTTCGCAGCGACTGGGAGACCGGCAGCGCGTCCGCATCGATCTCGGCCCCGACGCCACTCGCTTCGCACACATGGCCGAGATCGGCAACCAGCCCGTCGGACACATCGATGCACGCGCTCGCGACACCGCGCAACGCAAGGCCCGCCGTAATCCGCGGTTCGGGACGAAGCATGCGTCGAGCCAGCCCGGCGAGCGCCGCGTCGGATTGCGGTTTCGGGACCCGGGACCCGGGACTCGGGACCCGCAGCAGCCGCAACGCTCCGGCTGCATCGCCCAACGTCCCGGTCACGAACACCGCATCGCCCATGCGCGCGCCGCCACGTGTCAGCGCCTCGCCGCGCGGCGCCGTTCCCAGCGCCGTGACGGTGATCGACAACGGACCCTGCGTGGTGTCACCGCCGACCAGCGCCACGTCGTGCAGGGCCGCAAGTTCGGCAAATCCGCCGGCGAAACGTCCGACGAAACCTTCGACGCAACCGGCATCGGCCTCCGGCATCGTCACGGCCAACAGCGCCCATGCCGGCTCCGCGCCCATCGCGGCCAGATCGGACAGGTTCACCGCCAGCGACTTCCAGCCGAGGTCCGCGGCGTCGGTGTCGGCGAGGAAGTGCACGCCCGCGACCATGCTGTCGGTGCAGGCGACCAGTTGCCGCCCGGCCGGCACCTCCAGCAGCGCCGCGTCATCGCCGATGCCGAGCGCGACGTCGCGCCGTGCGTGCCCGCAGCGCGTGCGGATCGCATCGATCAGGGAAAATTCACTCAAGGCGTGGCGGCCTCGTGTTCACTCGCACGCCAAGCGCGCGCGAGCTTGTCCAGCACGCCGTTGACGTAGGTGTGGCCCTGTTCCGAGCCGAAGCGTTTGGCGACCTCGACGGCCTCGTTCAATACCACGCGATACGGCACATCGGGACGGTACTTGAGTTCGTAGGCGGATAGCCGGAGGACCGCGCGTTCGATCGGATCGACCCGTTCGATCTCGCGGTCGAGGAATGGCGCCAGGCCCGCATCGAGCTCCGCGCAGTGCGTCTCCACACCGCGCAGCAGATCGTCGAAGTATTCGAGGTCGGCGATCTGCATGTCCTGTTCCTGCCGGAAGTCGTCGATGACCCGGCGCATCGGATTGCCGCCCAATTCCCACGCGTACAACGCCTGCACCGCGCGCCGTCGGGCGCGGGTGCGCGCGGCGGGATCGATGCCGTCGGCGCGGGCGTGTGGCGTCATGCCGGCGAATCCCGCAATACCTGCGCCATCTCGATCGCGGCGCTCACCACGTCCGCACCCTTGTTGCCACGCGCGCCGCCGGCACGCGCCCAGGCATCGGCCTCGTCTTCGACCGCGAGTACGCCGTTCATCACCGGGACGCCCGTGTCGAGCGCCACCCGCATCAACCCGCGCGCGCATTCATCGGCCACGTGCTCGAAGTGGCGGGTTTCCCCGCGCACCACGCAACCCAGCGCGACCACCGCTGCGTATTTTCCCGACCCTGCGAGTCGCGCCGCCAGCACCGGCAGCTCCCACGCACCCGGCACCCGCCGCACATCGATCGACCCGTCCGCAACGCCGTGCTCCGCGAAGGCATGGCGGGCGCCGTCGAGCAGCGCATCCACGATCTCGCCGTTCCAGCGGCTCGCGATCAACGCGTAACGCGAGCCCTGCGGCGAGCGGGTGTTGGAATTGGGGCTGGCGGGTTGGTTGGACACGGGTTGGGAGCGGGGAGCGGGAGCGGGAGCGGGAACAGGGAACAGGGAACGGGGAACGGGGACGACGAAGGGTACTCGGGACGGGGGGACCGGAGACCGGGGACCGGACAAGCGTAACAACTATCGTCGTCATTCCGGGGCCGCATCCGGCTTCATCGGATGCGGAACCCGACTGCGTTTGCAGGATTGCAAACGCGAACGCCGAAGGCGGCCCGAAGGGCGAGCGCCATGGATGGCGCGAGTCAATCCATTTTCAGACGCGCCTGAAGGCCATGA
>JBOHYT010000371.1:0-2933 GCA_050738055.1 Rhodanobacteraceae bacterium | reverse complement strand
TGGACGGGATTCAACGCGCCATTCCGGGCGGCCGGTGGCGGGTCAAGACCCGCCCTGGTTCTGGTTGTTGTTGCGCTTGGCGTTGTTCTCGTTGTCGGTCGACTCGATGAACTTCGCGACGTTGTCGTGCAACTGCTTCAGCGACGGAACGTGCACGTACACCATGTGCCCCGAAGGATAGAACGCGTAGGAGATGTTCTGGTCCAGCCTGCGAGGAATCGGCAGATGGTGCAGCTCGTAGATGGCCGTGTAGTAGGGCGTGGCGAGGTCGTAGAAGCCACCGTTCATCATCACTTTGAGGTCGGGGTTGTACTTCATCGCCGCGGCCAAGTCGCCCATTACGTTGAGCGTGCCGGAACGTGCGTGGCGCGAGCCCGGCGCACGATGCTTCATGTTCCAGTGGAAATCGCTGATGCCGTAGATTTCCGGGCGATAGAACATGCCCTGCCCGAACTTCAGGTCATTGCGCACGTACCAGTTGAACGCAGAAATGTAGGCGGAACTGATGGCGTCCGACTGCGGGTCGTTGTAGGACTGCTCGGCCATCGGATCCATTTCGGGACCGGAGAAGCGCGTGTCGAGTCGGCCCGTGGCGGTATCGGTGTCGATCTGCAATTCGTGTTCGAACTGACCACCGGTGACCCGCAGGTCGGCGCGCATCAGGTAGGGGACCGGCAGGCCCGTGAAGTCGTGCAGCTTCTCGGCGACCTGCTTTTCCTTCGCCTCGCTGAGGGTAGATCCCGCGTACAGCGCCTCGCGGTATTCGGTGTTGGTGAACTGGGTGACCTGCTTCAGCAGCGGCCCAAGCCCGCCGTTGTCGTATTTCGGCAGCTTGCGGTGGTACCACGCGGTGGCGGCGTAGGTCGGCAGCGCCAGCACATACGGCAGGTCGATGCCGCGGTCGGCGCGCGAGCCATCGATGCTGAGGGCGAAATTGAGGATCTGCGATTGCAGGATCACGCCGTTGAGGTCGATGTTGTCCTGGTTTTCCAGGATGTTGGCCAGCACCGCAGACCGGGTGGTGCCATAGCTCTCGCCATACAGGTACTTGGGCGAATTCCAGCGGTTGTATTTGGACAGGAACTGGATGATGAAGCGCGAAAACACTTCTCCGTCGCCATCGACCCCCCAGATCTGCTTGGCCAGCGCCTTGCGATCCTTGGCGCGGGCCGCGTCGTCCTTGCCCTGCGGCAGCAGGCGCCCGTAGCCGGTCCCCGGCATGTCGATGAAGACGAGGTCGCTCGCGTCGAGCAGGCTGTACTGGTTGTTGACCAGTTGATACGGCGCGGCGGGCGTATGGGTGTGGTCGTTGGTGACCACGCGCTTCGGGCCCCAGGCGCCCATGTGCAGCCACACCGTCGAGGAACCGGGACCGCCGTTGTAGATGAAGGTGATGGGACGCTTGGAGGCATTGGCACCCTGCGCGAAGTAGGCGAAGTAGCTCATCGCCGTTTCCGGCGTCGATTCCTTGGTGCCGGTGCCGTCGATCACCAGCGTCCCGGCGACGGCTTCGTAGCTGATGGCCTTGCCCTCCACGGTGACGGTGCCGTGCGTCGTCGACGACAGCGGCTGGGACAGCCGTTGGATCAGGCTTCGGTCCTGCGTGTTCTGCTGGGAGGTATTGTTTTGGCCCGAACTGCTGGCACTGGCCGGCGGCGAGGCAAACGCGGGGGCGCTGCACAACAGCAATGCGGCGAGGGCAACAGCAAGTCGGTTGGCTTTCATGGCGGGTGTCCGGGACGGAGGGAGGGAGGGATTCACGGCGCACGGTCGTAACCGCCCGAGTATGCGCCCCGGCACCGGCGGATTCATACGCCACAAGTCATGCCGGTTGGTCCGAATTACCCCGGCATTCATCTCCGCGGGGCGCAAATGCTCCGCCGTCGGCCTTCCCTTGCGTCCTGTTACGTTGGTGTGACCGGCTCGCGGCTTCCGCCGCTCCTACCCGGAACCGTAGGAGGGCCGGAAGGCCCGATTCGGGGTGCCACAGCCGTCGAGCTGCGCGCGCGGCTTCCGCTCGCGGCTTCCGCCGCTCCTGCCTCGCCGCTTCCGCCGCTCCTACCTCGCGGCTTCCGCCGCTCCTGCCTCGCCGCTTCGGCCGCGCCTCGGAACCCGTAGGAGGGCCGGAAGGCCCGATTGGGGAACGCCGGCTGCCGCTACTTGCGGGAAGCCGCGGGCGGCGCGGGGTGCGCGGCATCGATCACGCGCACGACGCGGAAGCCGATGTTGGTGTAGCCGACGTTCGCAGCGGCGGTTCCGTGGCTTCCAAGCGGCGTCTGGTGGCTGCCGTCGCGCCACGAAAGGCCGCGAAAGGCGCGATCGCGAACGCTGCCGCCGGCCGCCAGCCATTCGCTGACGTTGCCGTACATGTCGTAGGCGCCGACACCGCTGGGTGCGTAATGCCCGACCGGTGCGGTTTGCGCGTAGCCGTCGTCGCACGAGAAGCGATCGTTGTCCATGGCGCTGTGGCGGCTGGCGTCGTCCACGTTGCCGAGCTGGCACGGCGTGCCGTTGGGCATGCCCTGCGCGGTACGCAGCCATTCGCTGCTGCTCGGCAGGCGGTACGGTTCGCCGGTGGCGCTGGACAACCAGACAGCGTATGCGACGGCATCGTCCCAGCTCACGCACACCACCGGGTGTTCGTCGGTCTGGGTGAATCCCGGCGATTTCCAGGTCAGGTGCCGCAGACGCGAGAACCAGTTGTAGGCTTCCACGCACGTGGACGCGGGTCGATGGGTTGCGTGCACGAACGCGGCGTAGTCGCCACGTGTCACCTCGACCCGGCCGATCGCGAACGCAGAATCCGTGCCCGCGGCCGGCACGTAGACGAGCAGCGGGCCGCCGCGATCGCGCAGGCGTTCGCCGGCGACCGGCTTCGCCGCGCGCCGCTCGGCCGCGGCAAGGTCGAAGCCGGCCGGATACGTGGCAGGCAG
>JBOHYT010000370.1:0-1465 GCA_050738055.1 Rhodanobacteraceae bacterium | reverse complement strand
GCACGAGCCAGCCGCCTCAGGGTGGGAAGGAGCACAAGGGGGATTGGAAGGCAAATTGAAATCGCGCGGAAAAAACGGCCGGAACGGTGGGCCGGAACGGTGCCCAACGGCTGCCAGGGAAATGACTTCGGCCTAAAAATGCGCCATTCGGCGGGTACGCCCGCTCTTCGATTGAACCATGCATTCGGCTTGGTGAACGCGTGCATCGCGCTCTGCTTTCTGTTTGCTTTTTTTCACGCGCGAAAACGAGCCCGCGGGCGCGGAGGCCCGCTCCGGTCGACAGGGCCGCAGGCTGGAAGCCTGTGCTACAAACTATAGAAGAAGAAAGAGAAGAGAGCGCGAAACGCGCTTTTCAGCGGAAACGCTCGGGGACTCGCTGGACACGGGCTGGTCAGCCCGTGCCACTTTAAGATGCGCGCGGGGCGCGGCGCTCCCAGGGTGGTTTTTCTTGGAAGGTCGTGCCATTTCTGGCGATTGGACCGAAAATACAAAATAATCGACTCTGCCGAAACTCCCATGCCTAGCGAGAGTACAGCCCGTTGGAACCGGTGGAAGAACATGCGATCGCTCTGGCCGCTTCGCGCGGCGACTCCACCGCGTTCTCGCGGCTTTACTCTTTGCATTTCAATCGGTTGTGGCGGACGGCGCTGAAGCATGTCGGCGACGAGGAAGCGGCCGAGGAACTGGTTCAGGAGACCTTCGCACGCGCCTTCAAGAACCTGGCTCAATTTCGCGGCGAGGCCAAATTCAGCACGTGGCTGACCTCGATTCTGATCCGGCTGAGCATCGAGCGCTGGCGGCGGCAGAAACGCGAGCGGGCGATCGGCGCCGGCGGCGGGGCGGAGCAGGACGACGAGGCGACCACCGGATCGGTGATCGACCAGGTTGCGGCGGTGAATGCGCCGGCCGATGCGGGGATGCTGGGCAGCGAGCGGGCGCGGGCGGTGCGGGCGGCGCTGGCGATGCTGGGGGAAAACGAGCGGCGGGCGGTGCAGTTGTTTTATTTCGAGCGGCGGTTGTATCGGGAAATTGCCGAGGACACCGGCTGGCCGATGGGGACGGTGATGACGTACCTCCACCGCGGCCGGCTGCAACTGGCGCAACTTTTGAAGGATGAATGGGGACCGGGATGAGCGGATTCGAAGACGACCTCCCCAGCGAATTGCGGCTGATGGCCTACCTCGACCGGCAACTGTCGGCCGAGGCCGCGCGGAAGCTCGAAGGGGAGCTGGCCGCAGACTCGAAATTGGCGGCGGAATTGGCGGCGCTGCGGCGGGACATGGACCGAGTGGCGGGGCAGTTGCACGGATTCGCGGCGGAGATCGAGGCGCGCGAGGCGCCGGACTGGCAGGCATCGCTGGCGGGCGCGCAGGCGAAGTTCGCGGCGGCGGCCGGCGGCGAAGACGGGGGGGCTCAAGGGCGCGAACGGGAGGAAGGCTCGGGCAACGCGACGGCGGCCCAACCG
>JBOHYT010000369.1:0-2915 GCA_050738055.1 Rhodanobacteraceae bacterium | reverse complement strand
GACCTTTGACTTGCTGTCGGTGTGGATGGTGCCGTGGCGTTTGTTGAGATGGCGGCAAATCGTCACCAGGGTGGGATACTGGCCCAGGTCGTCGATGTCGAGCTTGGCCCCGACGGCGCTGGCGAATGCCGGCGAAGTGATGGCATCGACCAGTTCGCGGATGGACGGCCCGCATTCCTTCTCCTCGTAGGGGAAGAAGCCCGCACCGGAATATTTCGGGAAATCGCGGTCAAGGTCGCCACGCGCTGCGTCGGGAAGCTGTCCGTGCGCGATCAGGAACGGAAACGGGTCGCGGCGGACCAGCGTATCGGGGCGACTCAAGCGGGCAGGATCGAGAAGCGTGGCGGCAAGCATGGCAATGACCCAAGTATTCGGCGTATTGTATCGCCGGTCCGGGCCGCGCCACGTGAACGTCGGCCGCGGTTCTGATAGACTTTCGGCTTGCCTGAATCACCGATTCCCCGAGCCCGCTCCCGCGTGGCTCGTGGGTCAACTTGTATCCGGAGTATGCCAATGTCGATGCCTGCGTTGCTCGCCCTCGCCGACGGAACCCTGTTTCATGGCGAGGCCGTCGGCGCCGCGGGCGAAACGGCCGGTGAGGTGGTCTTCAATACTTCGATGACGGGTTACCAGGAAATCCTGACCGACCCGTCCTACGCGCAGCAGATCGTCACGCTGACGGTGCCGCACGTCGGCAATACCGGTTGCAACCCGGTCGACGAGGAATCCAGCAGGGTGCACGCGGCCGGTCTGGTCGTTCGCGACGTGCCGCGCTGCGCATCCAGTTGGCGCAGCACGGAAAGCCTGCCGGATTACCTGCGTCGCCAGGGGATCGTCGCGATCGCCGGCATCGACACCCGCAGGCTCACCCGCATCCTGCGCGACAAGGGCGCGCAGCATGGCTGCATCTTGGCCGGAGAGCGGATCGATGCCGACGAGGCAATCGCAAAGGCGCGCGCATTTCCAGGACTGGACGGCGCGGACCTCGCCAAGGTGGTTTCGCTGCGCGAAGCCTCTCCGTGGCGGGAAGGCAGCTACGAACTCGACGACCAGGCGTTCCGCAAGCCGGCCGCGAAATTCAAGGTGGTTGCCTACGACTTCGGCGTCAAGCGCAACATTCTGCGCCTGTTGGTCGGGCACGGTTGCGACATCACCGTGGTTCCGGCGCAGACTTCGGCCGAAAAAGTTTTCGCGATGCAACCGGACGGCGTCTGCCTGACCAACGGACCCGGCGATCCGGCCGCCTGCGATTACGCGATCGAGGCGACGCGGCAATTCCTTGACGCGAAGATTCCGCTGTTCGGCATCTGTCTCGGCCACCAGTTGATGGGCCTCGCGCTGGGCGCGAAGACGCTCAAGATGCCGTTCGGCCACCACGGCGCCAACCATCCGGTCAAGGATCTCGACGACGGGCGCGTGCTGATCACCTCGCAGAACCACGGCTTCGCGGTGGATCCTTCGACCCTGCCTTCCAACACCCGCGTAACCCACCTCTCGCTGTTCGACGGCTCGCTGCAGGGCTTCGCGCTCACCGACCGTCCTGCCTTTTGTTTTCAAGGCCACCCCGAGGCGAGTCCCGGCCCACACGATATCGATTACTTGTTCGCAAGGTTTGCGAAGTGCATGCGGGACTCGGGACTCGGGACTCGGGACTCGGGAAACCGGGACTCGGGACTCGGGACTCGGGACTCGGATGCGCGGGACTCGGGACTCGGGACTCGGGACTCGGGAGAGGCCACATGAGCATCTCGCACTTTCACGACTTGGAGGTTTGGCAGCTTGCCATGCTGTTGGCCAAAAACACCTACCAACTGACGGCAACCTTCCCGCGCGAAGAACGCTACGGACTGAGCTCACAACTGCAGCGCTGTGCCGTATCCATCCCGTCAAACATCGCCGAAGGAAATGCTCGTGCCTCGACCAGGGACTACGCTCGATTCGTTTCGATAGCGCTCGGCTCATCCGCCGAGTTGCAAACGCAGCTCCTGCTAAGTGGTGATCTGGGCATGGGCGACGAAGCCTTGCGCACTGCGGCTCTGGAGTTGTGTGACAGAGTGGGGCGAATGCTGGTACGTCTGCACCAGAGGCTCAGTAGCAAATTGCAACCCGAGTCCCGAGTCCCGGGTCCCGAGTCCCGCGCTTCTGGTTCCGAGTCCCGAGTCCCGAGTCCCGAGTCCCGGCTTTCCGAAGACGCCGAGGAATACCTGTAATGCCCCGCCGTACCGACATCCGAACCATCCTGATCATCGGCGCCGGGCCGATCGTGATCGGCCAGGCCTGCGAGTTCGACTACTCCGGCGCGCAGGCGTGCAAGGCGCTGCGCGAGGAAGGCTTCCGCGTGGTGCTGGTCAACTCGAACCCGGCGACGATCATGACCGACCCCGAGATGGCCGATCGCGTCTACATCGAGCCGATCGACTGGCGCACGCTGGAGAAGATCATCGCGCGCGAAAAGCCCGATGCCCTGCTGCCGACCATGGGCGGCCAGACTGCGCTGAACTGTGCGCTCGATCTCGCCGACCACGGCGTCCTGGAAAAACACGGCGTGGAACTGATCGGCGCCTCGCGCGATGCGATCCGTATGGCCGAGGATCGCGAGCTGTTCCGCAACGCGATGGACGAGATCGGGCTGACCTCGCCGAAATCCGCAATCGCGCGCACGCTGGAGGAAGCCCGCCAAGGACAGGCCGCGCTCGGATTCCCGTGCATCATTCGCCCATCGTTCACGCTGGGCGGTACCGGGGGGGGCATCGCCTACAACGTCGAGGAATTCGAACGCATCGTTGCGCGCGGACTGGAACTCTCGCCGGTGCACGAGGTGCTGATCGACGAATCGGTACTTGGCTGGAAGGAATTCGAGATGGAAGTGGTCCGCGACCGCGCGGACAACTGCATCATCGTGTGCGCGATCGAGA
>JBOHYT010000368.1:0-3828 GCA_050738055.1 Rhodanobacteraceae bacterium | reverse complement strand
CGGTACCGATCACCCGCTGCCTCCACCGCAGTCGGCCGGATGAAGTTGGTCTGGACCGAGCCCGCGATTGCGGATCTTGCACGTCTGTACGAATCCCTGTCGACGGTGGCTGGCGCGGCAGTGGCGGGAAGGCTGGTGCGAAGGCTCACTCGCTCGCCAACCATTCTGTTGGATCAGCCGCGCCTTGGCGCCCAGCTTTTTGAGTTCGCTCCGCGCGAAGTCAGACGGTTCATGGTCGGCCAGTACGAAGTTCGCTACGAGATTCAGGTGGTGACTATCTACGTGCTGCGTTTGTGGCACACCCGCGAGGATCGGTAGCCCGCCTCGGGCACCGGCACGCCGGCCGGAATCTTCGCACTGAGGGCGCTGGGAATTGGTGACCGGCGCACCGGCAAACGTTGGCCACGCCGCTGACGATGCCTGACCGCATTGTTGGCCGGTATATCGGCTACGGATTCGCCTTCGGTATCGGAGCCGCCGGCGCGGAATCCTGCAAGGCTCGTCTGTCAGCGCGTGGGGCGACGGTCGGCCATGAACTCCCGTTGGCTGTTGGCAGCGACTTGCCAGAGAGCGGATATCGAGCGGCCATTGCGGCCGCGAGTTACACGCTTCGCGTTGCCACCACCGGTGGTACCGCCGCGGCGCGCAGCGCCGGTGCGAGCACCGCGAGCTGCCCAAGCAGCCACAGCACCACCGCGCCGATCGGCAGGTACCACAGCGGCAACCGCGGCAACTGGTAGTGCTGCATCAGCAGCAGGTTCAATCCCACCGCAAGAATCACGCCCAATACGACACCGCCGGTGACGATCAGAAAATTCTCGGTCTGGAAATAACGCAGGATGTCGCCGCGGGTCGCGCCCAGCGCGCGGCGGATGCCGATCTGCTTGGTTCGTTGCGATACCCAGAAACTCACCAGCCCCACGATCCCAAGTGCGGTCACCAGCAACAGCGCGACGATCACGCCGACCAGCGTGCCCATCACGGCACGATCGTTGGCGAAGAACGCATGGCGCGCCTGTTCGTAGGTGCGATGTGTCAGCAGCACACGGTTGGGGTCGATCTTCTTGAGCGCCGCCAACGCTTCCCTCAGCACCCGCGCACGATCCTGAGGCGCACAACGCAGCACGTAGATGCCACCGTGCGCAGCCGACATGCGAATCGGCAGAATCAGGCTGTCGCCCGGTCCCGATCCGATCAGGAACGGATTCATCCGCGCGAGGCGCGCCACGACGCCAATGACCCGCATCGGGATGGCACCACCCAAGTAGATCACTTTGCCCAGCGCGTTCTGCCCCGGCCAAAGCCGCTCGCCCAACGCTCGGGTGACAATCAAGGTGTGTGGCAAGTCCACCGCACGGCCGCTGTTCAATCCGGCTGTGGCCGTGGTCAGATCGACATAACCATCAGGCCCAAAATCCCGGCCAGCGACCAATCGCAAACCCAACGTCGGCAGCAGGTTCTCACCCAGGTACTCTGCAGCCTGGGCCGTATAGTGCTGCTGCTCGGGGTGAAGCTTGATACCCGTGCTGTTCCCACTGCTCCCGGTGAACGGCAACTGCCAGGTGATGGCGACTTGTCGCACGCCCGGAATCTGTCGCAACGCCGCCATGTCGGTTTGCGTGCGCGCCTGCTCGGCTGCCGTGGAACCCTTGCGAATGGCAGCTACCTGCACTTCGACCAACTGGTTTTCGGCGATGCCGCTGGGCGCGTCCATGCGGTGCAGGCGCTGCTCGATCATGAACACGGCGTTGGTGACGATGGCCGAGGTCAACGCCACTTCGAGCACCAACAGCAGCACCGTCAGCTTGTGGTGGCGCAGGCTGGCAAGGATCGGACGAATTTCCATCGCTATAACCCTCACTGCGATTTCAACTGTCGTGCCGGTGCGATCTGGCAGGCGCGCCAGGCCGGCAGCAGTGCGGCGATCAGGGTTGCACCCAGCGCCAGCACGAACGTTGCCAGCAGCATCGCCGGGTCCATGTGCGCCAGCGCCGCGTAACTGGAGGGCTGGTGGCGTACCAGCCACAGACCGAGCAAGGCCAGCAGTACGCCACCGATCCCGCCCGCGAGGCCGGCCAGCCCGGATTCGACCAGCAGTTGTTCGAACACCGCGAGGCGCGACGCCCCCAACGCACGGCGCACGCCCAGTTCACCTTGTCGGCGCATGAACCTCGCCAGCATCAAGCCCATCGTGTTGATGAGGCATACCGCGAGGAAGCCGAACGCGAGCCAGGTCTGGACGAGCACGTCGTCGGGTACGACCCCGTTGTAGCTGAGCCACTGCATCAAGTCGCGCAGTCGCACGTTGGGGGGACGCTGGAAACGTCCCAGCGCCTTTTGCTGGGCGGAGTAATTGACCAGGAACCGGTGATACGCGGCGACTTGCGCCGGCGTATCCAGTTGCACCCAGAACTGCAGCCACACACATGGCCAGTTGTGCCCGGGATGCTGGTTGGAGCCACCGCCCTTGCCCCAGCAGTTGAAGTTGCCGTCATGATCCATGGACAAGGCCTGTGAGGTCGACAGCGGCAGATACACGCCCTCGCTCCGGCCATAAGTCTGCACACCGAGATCGTAGAAATGCGGGTTCGGATCCCAATGGCCCAGCACGCCCACGATCCGGAACGTGGTGCCATCCAGTTGCAAGGATTGGCCGGTGCTGTCCTTGCCGCCGAACAGTTTGTCGTTGAGCTTGCTACTGATGACCGCTACCCGCGCACGGGCCTGGTCGGCTGCTGCATCCCACGGGTGACCGTACTGGAACGGGACGCCAAACATCGGGAAGAAACCCGCGGTGATGTAACGCGCCGGCTCGTAGAACGCGTCGAGCGTGGACTGCGGCGGCTGGATGGCCACGGTGCCGCCGGTCATGAGGGCCTGACGTTCCGCGCGTTTGGCCCGCAACAGGTTCATGCCGTCGGTCCAGGTCACCTGATCCAGCGGTTCCTGGCCCGGGCGATAGTCAAGCATGTCGCGCGGATCGATTTGTGGACGGTAAAGATGCGCACTCAAACCCGGCAACGGATCGCCCGAGAGCACATGCAACAGGGTCAGCATGGTCACGCTGGCGCCGATGCCGACCGCGATGGCCAGCACCATCAGCGCGGTGAGTGCCGGGGTGCGCTTGAAGCTGCGCCAGGCGAGATCGAGGTAATAGCTGAACATGCGAACGACCCTTCGGACGGAGTGGTGTGCTTGTCGGGGCACCGCTTCGATGTAGCGAATATCGTGCCAGTGATGCGGCCACAATTTTCAGCCGTACTTCAATACGTTGCCGGTGGTCCGATTTGCCCCAGGCTGTCCGCGGACACTATGCGGACGTCCGCGGACACTCGACTGTCCTCCGCTTGGGGCCGTCCGCAGACCAGCCCGTGGTTCGGGTCACGCCCCCTGCGCATCCGGCAGTGTGCCCGTGTGGCTCCCGGTCTCGCGGCTGAAGCTGTGTCGTCGCACCGAGTAAAGACATCGCCTTGCGTGAGACAACATCCCAAAAGCGGCGGGTCGCGAATGTCGCCTTCGGGGTCGGACTTCGCCCCGTCACGAAAGCCGATCGTCGCGAGGTGAGACCTGATGTCGAGCCCAGCATGGCCCGTCGGCGTTTCTCAAGATCACCCGTCGGCTTCATCGACCATCAACCGGTACCCCATCGCCCGATACCCGCGTTGACGTTTGTCCCACATTCGTAGAAGTGTCGGGTGGCTCGCGTCCACAAAATCGATGATGCGCACATCGTGTTTGCCGGCATGCTCGCGATGAAGCCGCCCCGCGTACTGCTGAAGTGTGCCCTTCCACGAGATTGGCATTGCCAGCACCAGCGTGTCGAGCGGA
>JBOHYT010000367.1:0-9048 GCA_050738055.1 Rhodanobacteraceae bacterium | reverse complement strand
CGGAATTTCCGGAATTACTGGCGGCGCGGTGGTCCGGGGAGCGGACCGTTTTACTCCGCGACGGAAGCCGGCGCTCCGGTGGTGGCGTTGCTCGATTTCTACCCGCTCGCCGACGCCGCGACCCAGGCACGGATCAAGGACACCGTGCGGCGTTCGCTGGATTTCGAGCTCACGATTACCGACGACGTCGCCAATCCGTTCGGTTACGCACGCGAGTACGTGGTGACCCGCGGCATGGGGCGTCGCGCGCGGTTCTTCTTCCCGCACGACACCCGGGCCGCGCCGTGGTGGCAGGGCGAGAACGCGCGGATCGCCTCGCTCGCCACGGCGGCACGCCTTGCGTTGCCGCTGTTCCCGGACGATCCCGCGTTCCAGCGCCGGCTGCAGGTCTACGCCACCGACCAGCTCAACTGGATCCTCGGGCTCAATCCGTTCGACTCCAGCATGATGCAAGGCGTCGGCCACAACAACACCGAATACCTGTTCTTCAAGACCTGGCAGTACGAGCACCTTCCCGGCGGAATCGTCAACGGCATCACCTCGGCATTCGACACCCGGGACGATGAAGGCATTGCCTGGAACCTGCCGATTTCGGTCACCCACGGCGATGATTCGTGGCGTTGGAACGAGCAGTGGCTGCCGCACGACGCATGGTTCCTGCTGGCCGTTGCTGCGCGCCCCGCGCAGCCCACGCCGGCTTCCCCATCGACCGCGGAGTGAGCGCCATGTTCCGGAGGTCACGATCGGTCGGTTTTCAGCTTGTGCTTGGTTCGCTGGTTTTCGTCATCGCGGCGATTTTGATCGACGTTGCCGTGGCCGCGCAGCCCGCAGGCAGTGCGCAGGAGCCTGCAGCAACGCTGCTGACGCTGATCCCGATGCCGGCAAAAGTGTTGCGGCAGGGCGGCAGTTTCGACGTGACGTCCACGACGCCGGTGCTTCTGCGCTCCGCGGATCCGGCTGCGCGGTTTGCCGCAAGACATTTCGTGGAAACCCTCGCACGCACCAGTCGCTTGCGGTTGCACGTCACGGTGGCCGGGAAAACGCAGGTTGGCGACGCGATCGTGTTCGAACTCGACCCCGGAGCCGAGGTTAAAAAGCCGGGTGGCTACCTGCTCGATGTCTCGACGCACGGCATCACGCTGCGCGCGCGCACCGCACGCGGATTGTTCTACGGAAGCATCACCCTGTGGCAACTGCTGACACCGGGTGGCAGCGAAGACGGCAGCACGACGGTTCGTGTACCGGCGTTGCGGATCGAGGACTGGCCGCGCTTCCAATGGCGCGGACTGATGCTCGATTCCGCGCGGCATTTTCAGAGTGTCGCCGATATCGAGAAGCTGCTCGACTGGATGTCGCTCAATAAATTGAACGTGCTGCACTGGCACCTGACCGACGACCAGGGCTGGCGGTTGCAGATACCGAAGTATCCGGAATTGACCAGGATCGGTGCGTGCCGCAAGGCGGTCGGCCCGGATGCCTCGCTCACCGGGGGGGCCGACAAGCCATATTGCGGGTTCTACACCGATGACCAGGTACGCCAGATCGTGCGCTACGCGGCGGAGCGCTTCATCACGATCGTGCCGGAGATCGACGTTCCCGGCCATTCGCAGGCAGCAATCGCGTCGTATCCGTGGCTGGGCGTCACCGGCAAGCGGCCGCCGGTATCGATCGACTGGGGCATCAACACGTGGCTGCTCCGGCCCGACGCACGCACCTTGAAGTTCGTCGACGACGTCATGGACGAGGTGATGAAACTGTTCCCGTCGAAGTACATCCACATCGGTGGCGACGAGGCGGCCAAGGATCAGTGGCAGGCATCGCCCGAGGTGCGCGCGCACATGCGAGCGCTGGGTCTCAAGAACATGGATCAGTTGCAGGGATGGTTCACGACGCAGGTCGCCGACTACCTGGCGAAACACGGACGCACCGCGGTGGGTTGGGATGAAATCCTGCAAGGCAAGGTTCCTCCCTCAGCGGTGGTGATGTCGTGGCACGCGCCCGAGGAGGCGCTGAAAGCGATCGAGCAGGGACACGACGTCGTGATGGCTTCCTCGCCGACGCTGTACCTCGACCATTACCAGTCGAACCGGCACGACGAGCCGCCCGGCCGGCCGCCGGTGGAGTCGCTGGAAGATGTCTACAACTACGACCCGATCCCGAAAGGCGCGACCGCCGCGCAGGCAAGCCACGTACTCGGCTTGCAGGCGAACCTGTGGACCGAATACATGCCGACGTTCGCGCGCGACCAGCACGCGATCTTTCCGCGCATCACCGCGTTGTCGGAAGTTGCATGGTCGCCCGCATCCACGCACGACTGGCGCGGTTTCCTCGAACGCGTGCCGGCGGAACTTGCGCGCTACCGCGCGCTCGGCATCGAGTACGCCGACAGCGCGTTCGCGCCGGCGTTCGCCCTGAAGGCGGGTACCGACGACACGATCGAAGTATCGCTTTCGAACCAGACCGACTTTGGCGCGATCCGCTACACCACCGACGGCAGCGTGCCGAGCCTGGGCTCGGATCAATACGTGAGGCCGCTCTCGTTCCCGGCGGACAAGACGACCACCTTGCGCGCCGCGACGTTCGCGCGCGACGGGTTCGAACTGGCGGCGCCGCGTACGCACCGGATCGACGCCGCCGCGCTGCTCACGCGCAACAGCGACCAGCTCGACACCTGCACTAACCAACTCGTGTTGCGGCTGGAGGATGATCGTCCGCTGGTCGGCCACCGTCCGGTGTACAAGGTCGATATCGAGAACATGTGCTGGCCGTGGAAGGACGCACCGCTCGACGGCGTGCGGCGCGTCGCGCTGACCGTCGGCAACCTGCCGTGGAACTTCGCGCTGTGGACCGACAATGCGAAGGTCGTCACGCGACCGAAGGCAACTCCAGCCGGCGAATTCCAGATCCACGAAGATTCCTGCGACGGTCCGCTGCTGGCGACGCTGCCGCTGGCGAAAGCCGCGCAGACGAAATTGCAGACCACTCTGACCGCGTCCATTCCCGCGATGTCCGGCAGGCATGCGTTGTGCATCTTCGTCACCGGCGATCCGCGCGATGGCCTGTGGGCGATCGGGAAGGTGCAGTTGCAGGAGTAGCGAAACTACCGGAGCGGGAGCTTCTTTTCTCCCTCCCCTTCAAGGGGAGGGCTGGGGTGGGGATGGGTTGCGCGTCGACTTCCAACCCATCCCCCTCCCTGCCTCCCCCTTGAAGGGGGAGGAGTTATTTCACCATGTTGGATGATGCGCCGTAATGAGCGGACGTCGCGTCAGCGCAGCAAGCCCACCTTGCGTCCCACCTTGGTGAACGCCGCGATCGCGCGGTCGAGGTGCTCGCGGGTGTGCGCCGCGCACATCTGGGTGCGGATGCGCGCCTTTCCTTGTGGCACCACCGGGAAGAAGAAGCCGATCGCGTAGATGCCTTCCTCCAGCAGCCCCGCGGCCAGCGCCTGCGCGAGCTTGGCATCAAAGATCATCACCGGCACGATCGGGTGGTTGCCGGGCTTGATGTCGAAGCCCGCCTTGGTCATCGCGTCACGGAAATATTTCGTGTTGGCCGCGAGTTTTTCACGCAGATCGCCGGCCTCGCCGAGCATTTTCAGCACTTCGATCGAGGCCGCGACCAGCGCCGGTGGCAACGAGTTCGAGAACAGGTACGGCCGCGAACGTTGCCGCAGCATGTCGATGATTTCGCGGCGCCCCGTGGTGAAGCCGCCGACCGCGCCGCCCAGCGCCTTGCCCAGCGTGCCGGTGAAGATGTCGATCCGGTCCAACACGCCGTGGACTTCGGCCGAACCGCGCCCGGTCTTGCCGATGAAGCCGGTCGCGTGGCATTCGTCGATGTGCACCAGCGCGTTGTACTGTTTCGCGAGTGCCGTGATCCTGTCCAGCGGCGCGATCACGCCGTCCATCGAGAACACGCCGTCGGATGAAATCAGCTTGGTGCGCGCGCCCGCCGCGTCGGCGGCCTGCAATTGTTTTTCGATGTCGGCCGTGTCGCCGTTGGCGTAGCGGAACCGTTTCGCTTTGCAGAGACGGATACCATCGATGATCGAGGCGTGGTTCAACGCGTCGGAAATGATCGCGTCGTCCTCGCCCAGTAGCGGCTCGAACAGCCCGCCGTTGGCGTCGAAGCAGGCCGCGTACAGGATCGCATCGTCGGTGCCGAAGAACTTCGCGATGTCATGTTCCAGTTGCTTGTGCAGATCCTGGGTGCCACAGATGAAGCGCACCGAGGCCATCCCGAAACCGTGGGTATCGAGCGCCTTCTTCGCCGCTTCGATCAGGCGCGGGTGGTCGGCCAAGCCGAGATAATTGTTGGCGCAGAAGTTCAGCACCCTGCGCCCATCGGCCAGCGTGATTTCCGCCGATTGCGGCGAGACGATGATGCGTTCGTCCTTGTAGAGGCCGGAATCTCGGATGGCGTCGAGTTCTTCGGTGTAGCGTTTTTGTGCGGCGTAGGTCATGGCGAATTTCCGGAAGACAAATTGTTGTTTTCGTCATCCCGGCGAAAGCCGGGATCCATGTTGATGGGCTTGCATGGCAGCAAGGTCAAAATGGATTCCGGGTTCCATTGCCGATGAGGCTGGCAATGGCCCCGGAATGACGACAAAGGGTTATGCTCTTCCCGAGTCCCGATTCCCGAGTCCCGATTCCCGAGTCCCGATTCCCGGCCTCAATTCCAGCTACACACCACCTTGCCGCACTCGCCGGACGCCATCAGGTCGAAGCCCTGCTGGAAATCGTCGACGGCGATCTGGTGCGTCAGCACCTTGTGGAGGGGAAACCCGGACAAGAGCATCTGGGTCATCTTGTACCAGGTCTCGTACATGCGCCGGCCGTAGATGCCGTGCAGCGTGAGCCCCTTGAAGATCACCTTGTCCCAGTCGATGCCGGAACCGTTCGGCAGGATGCCGAGCAGCGCGACCTTGCCACCGTGGTACATGCAATCGAGCATGTCGTGGAAGGCATGGATGTTGCCGCTCATCTCCAGCCCGATGTCGAAGCCTTCCATCTGCAGTTCCGACAACACCTCGCGCAGCGGCTGCTTCGACACGTTCACCACGCGCGTCGCGCCCATGTCGGCGGCGAGCTTCAGTCGGTAGTCGTTGACGTCGGTGACCACCACGTTGCGTGCGCCGACGTGGCGCGCGATGCCGGCGGCGATCATGCCGATCGGACCGGCGCCGGTGATCAGCACGTCCTCGCCGACCAGGTCGTATTCCAGCGCGCAGTGCGCCGCATTGCCGTACGGATCGAAGAACGCCGCGAGCGATGAGGGAATCGAATCGGGGATGGGCCACAGGTTGCCGACCGGCATCACGACGTATTGTGCGAAGGCGCCGTTGCGGTTGACGCCGATCCCGACCGTGTGCGGGCACAGGTGCGGCCGCCCGGCGCGGCAGTTGCGGCACATCCCGCAGGTGATGTGACCTTCCGCCGACACCCGCTGGCCGACGCGGTAGCCGCGCACCTCGTCGCCCATCGCGACGATCTTGCCGACGAATTCATGGCCGATCACGAGGCCGGGCTTGATGACGCGCTGCGCCCATTCGTCCCAGTTGTAGATGTGCAGATCGGTGCCGCAGATCGCGGTCTTGGCGACTTCGATCAGCACGTCGTTGTGGCCGTATTCGGGCACCGGCACCTCTTCCATCCAGATGCCTTTGGCAGCATCCCGTTTGACCAGCGCCTTCATCATGTTCGGCATGTCTTGGTGCCCTGAGTGCGATCGTCCGTGCATTATAGAACCTTGCATCCATGGGACGCTTTGCGGCGACCGTACAATCGTACGCATGTCGCCCACCGACCAGCGTCCGCCCGCGATCTTCCTGATGGGGCCGACCGCGTCCGGCAAGACTGCGCTGGCTTGCCGGCTTGCCGACTGTTTTCCGGTCGAACTCGTCAGCGTCGATTCCGCGTTGGTCTATCGCGGCCTCGACATTGGCGCGGCGAAACCGGATGCGGAAACCTTGCGCCGGCATCCGCATGCGCTGGTCGACATCCGTGAACCGTCGGAGCCGTATTCCGCAGCGATGTTCCGTGACGACGCGCTGGAGGCGATGCACACGATCGCGGCGCGCGCCAGGGTGCCACTGCTGGTCGGCGGGACCGGCTTGTATTTCCGCGCGCTGCAACGCGGACTGGCGCCGATGCCTGCCGCGGATCGTGACGTGCGTGAGCGCCTGTCGCGTCAAGCCTCGCTATCCGGCTGGCCCACACTGCACGCCCGGCTTGCGGAGCTCGATCCGCCGACGGCCGCGCGGATCCAGCCGAACGATGCGCAGCGCATCCAGCGTGCGTTGGAAGCCATCGAACTGACCGGCACGACGCTTGCCGCGCTGCACGCGGGCGCCGCGGCGGCACGCTTGCCGTTCCGGGTGCTGAAACTCGCGTTGCTTCCTGCCGATCGCGGGAACTTGCGCGAGCGCATCGCGACACGTTTCGACGCAATATTGGCGGCAGGATTCCTCGACGAAATGCGGCGACTGCGTGCGCGCGGCGATCTCGATGCCGACCTGCCCGCGATGCGCGCGGTGGGTTACCGGCAGGCTTGGCAACATCTCGATGGCGCGTTCGATGCCGCGGAATTTCGCCAACGTGCGATCCATGCCTCGCGCCAGTTGGCCAAGCGCCAGACCACCTGGTTGCGCCGCGAGCTGGACGCGCGGGCATTCGACCCGGATGACCCCGCGTGCACGCAGGCAGCGATCGCCGCATTCGAGCTGTTCCTTGGGCCAAAAGCGGCGTGAGACGGCCATGTTCGGCCGATTTGCGTTACCATTCGAAGGCACGGCGGAAATCTCTGCCGGAAGCCCGGATCGAAAGGCCATAACAATGTCCAAGAGCCAGTCGTTGCAGGATCCGTTCTTGAATGCCCTGCGTCGCGAGCGCATTCCCGTTGCCATCTACCTCGTCAACGGCATCAAGCTGCAGGGCGTGATCGAATCGTTCGACCAGTTCGTGGTGTTGTTGCGAAACCAGGTCAGCCAGATGGTGTACAAGCACGCCATTTCGACCGTGGTGCCGAGCCGCGCGGTCAAGGTTGCCAGCGAAGAAACGTCGGTGGCCGAAAACAACAAGGAAGATGACGCCGCCTCGTCGGCGCAGGATTGACTGCCCTGTTCGAACGCGAAAGGAAAGGTGAGCGTGCGTTGCTGGTGTTGCCGTATGCCGGCAACGCCGCGGCTGCGCGCCGCGCGCAGGAGTTTGCCGAGCTCGCCGAATCGGCCGGCGCCGAAATCCTGGGGCAGGTGCGTGCCCGGGTGGACGCGCCGAATCCGAAGTTCTACCTCGGCACCGGCAAGGCCGACGAGGTGCAGGCGATGGTGCGCGAGTACGGCGCCGACCTGGTGCTCATCGACCACGCGCTCACACCGGTGCAGGAACGCAACCTCGAAAAGCACCTCTCGGCGCGGGTGATCGATCGCGCGGCGCTGATCCTCGACATTTTTGCGCAGCGTGCGCAGTCGCATGAAGGCAAGCTGGAAGTCGAGCTGGCGCAGCTCAAGCACATGGCGACGCGGCTGGTGCGCGGCTGGACCCACCTCGAGCGTCAGCGGGGCGGCTCGATCGGACTGCGGGGTCCCGGCGAAACCCAGCTCGAAACCGACCGCCGCCTGCTGCAGAAGCGTGTCGAGCAATTGCAGAAGCGGATCGACAGGATCGGGGTCCAGCGCGCCCAGCAACGGCGCCAGCGCTTGCGCAACACCCTGCCGAGGATCGCGCTGGTCGGGTATACCAACGCCGGCAAGTCCACGCTGTTCAATGCGATCACTCGCGGCGAGGTGTTCGCCGCCGACCGGTTGTTCGCGACGCTCGATCCGACGGTGCGCAAGCTCGAGGATCTTTCGAGCGGCCCGGCGGTACTGGCGGATACCGTCGGATTCATCCGTGAACTGCCGCATGACCTCGTGGCCGCATTTCGTGCGACCTTGTCCGAGGCGCGCGACGCCGACCTGCTGCTGCATGTCATCGATGCCGCCGATCCCGAACGCGACGCACTCGTCGAGGTCGTGGACGGCGTACTCGAGGAGATCGGCGCGGGCGACGTGCCGCAACTGATGGCTTTCAACAAGCTCGACTTGTTGGATACGAGCATCCCTGCTGGCGAAGAGCAGGACCCGGCCATCCATGACCGGACTTTTCACCAGGGAACGCCACGCATCGATCGCGATCGCGACGGCGCACCACGTGCCGTGTGGCTGTCGGCGGCGACCGGTGAAGGGCTCGACCTGCTGAAGGACGCGATCGGCGGGCGTCTCGCGGGAACGCGCGTGCACGCCGAACTGCGGCTGCCGCCTCGCGCGGGGCGCCTGCGCGCGCGGCTGATCGAACTCGGCGCCGTGAAATCCGAGCGTTATGACGACGAAGGCTGGCACCTCGACATCGACTTTCCACGCGAACTGCTGCTGCCCTTGGCGGGCGACACCCGCGGTGACGAAGGGCGGCTGCTCCGCGACTGGCTTGATGCCGCCGGGAAGGAGAGCCGTAGGGCGGAACCCGCGAAGCGGTTTCCGCCGGATTCGCCCTTGGCGGAAGCGGCTGCGCCGATTCCGCCCTACCAAACTGATGCTCGGGAATCTTGAGCGCCTGGCGCCTCGCGGTGTCGATCGATGCAGCGATCAGGGATGATCGCACAGCAAATCAAAGAGCCGCAGGGCGGAACCCGCGAAGCGGTTTCCGCCGGATTCGCCGTTGGCGGAAGCGGGTGCGCCGATTCCGCCCTACCAAACTGGATGCTCGGGAATCTTGAGCGCCTGGCGCCTCGCGGTGTCGATCGATGCAGCGATCATGGACGATCGCACAACAAATCATGGACGATCGCATAGAATATGTCGTTTGCGCCTGATCGGCGCGCGACCCCCGATTCGAGAGCGTTGAAGCATGCCCTGGAAGGAGCCCGGCGAAAAACCGCGTGAACCCCGGGGCCGTGAGCCCCACGGTCGTGAACCCCACGGTCGTGAACCCCGCGGCCATGAACCGTGGGGTCCGCGCCAAGGTGGCAGCGGCAGCGGCGGCCCCGACCTCGAGGCATGGTTGCGCAAGGCGC
>JBOHYT010000366.1:0-4516 GCA_050738055.1 Rhodanobacteraceae bacterium | reverse complement strand
CCTGACACCACAGCCATCCGTCACAACCCTATGACCAAGAACCTTCTGTCCATACTAGGCTTGCTGCTCGCAGCAGCAGCAATGGTTGGGTTACTCTCCATTCACCATCTATTCGCGAAAAGTCCATACCTGCTTGCAGTTCAAGTTGCGGCAGCCTTGCTCATGATCTGGGCGCGCATGACCTTCGGCGCACGCAGCTTTCATGCGGCAGCGAGTACATCAGAGGGAGGTCTTGTGACAACCGGCCCCTATCGCTACTGGCGGCATCCGATTTACGCGTCGATCATCTACTTCATCTGGGCGGGCCAAGTTCAGGCGCCCCACGCTGTCCCTTTGGCCTTGGCCGCAGTGGCTAGCCTCGGGCTATTCGCTCGCATGCTTCTCGAGGAGCGGTTCCTAACCCATATCTACCCCGAATACTCCAAGTACGCTGCGAAAGCCAAGCGCGTGATCCCCTTCGTCTACTAACGGGCAAGAATTGGAGCCAAAACCATGCTCGCCATTCCATGTACGCCTTTCGAGTCACGATTGCCCTGCGTGCCCGCCTTGGATGTTCCCGTTGAGGCGGCTCACGCAGCCACGGTTGGTTGCGTGCGTGTACGCAATATGGCGTGACCTGCGGCCGACACTCGTGACAGCACCATCGGCCGCCCGACCGTAACGTGGAGCACAGTGAATTTGCCACGTTACTTGAGAAATACAGCGGTTTGCTATCCCGCATCGCCGCCAGTTATGAGGCGGATCCGTCACTTCGCGATGACCTGCTGCAGGACATGGCACTTGAGCTGTGGAGGGCGGCACCCACATGGCGTGGTGATGCATCGATGAAGACATTTGTTGCACAGGTGGCGCACAACCGCGGTGCCACCCACGTCGTCGGTCGACGGCGGCTCCCGCGCACGGACGCGCTGACCGCTGACCTGCCCGACCATGGCCAAAGTCCCGAGATTTACGCTCAGCTGCAACAACAATCCGAGCACTTGCAAAACGCAGTGCGCACATTACCGCTGAACTTGCGGCAGACCGTGACGCTTGCGTTCGAAGGCTTCAGTCATCAGGAGATCGCCGAGACTCTCGGCATCAGTGTCAACAACGTCGCGGTACGACTGAACCGGGCGCGAAAAGCGCTCAACAAAGTTTTGGGAGAGCCCGCGTGAACCCGGACGACGATTGGATCCGTTGGGGCAACGCGTGGCAGCGCCAGCCCACGGTCGACGTGCCACGGCTGCAACGCCGGGTGCAGCGCAAACTATGGCAGATGCGTGCGGTGGTGGCTTGGCGATCGATCGGCTGTTTGGTGGCCGTCGTTTTGGTGGTGCGCCTGCAGCTTATGCCGGATGTGTCCTCGCCTCTGAAGGTCTGGGCCGGGCTGATGCTCCTGCTGATCGCAGTGTTCTTATATTTCCGGCTGCGTGTATATCGTGAGACTTGGCGCCCGGCCAGCGTCGGCGTGCCCGGTCTGCTTCGACTTGCGGCCAAGCGTGCGAAGGCCGGCATCCGGTTGGCATCGGTGAACATCGCGTGCATTCTGGTGATAACCATAGTGTCACTGCTGATGGCGGAACCTTGGCTGGCGCCATCAGGCTGGCGACACGATCCGGTGTTGCGGCAGTTATTGATACCGCTGATCGCCGTTGGCGGCGTTTACCTGGCCTTCAACGTTCTATACATGCGTCGCCAACGCAGGCGGCTGCGCGGCGCCGAAGCCCTGCTTCGAGAAGAGTCGGACGAGGATAACCCTGGGTAGCGCCGCGGCGACGTCGCGCGACCATACGTCGATCAACGCTTGCGACGTCCAGCCAACTCGAGGTGGTGTCCCATTCAACTGAAGCGCCACAAACCCGACACTCGTGAACGACCGGATCGGTCGGTGGCCGACCTTGGCACGGCTTCCGTGCCAGCGAACGAGCGTAGTGACCACATCGATACGATGGTCAAGGGTTACCGGAACCGCTGGTCAGTCAGATCTGAATACTCAACCTGCAGCCATTCCATCGGTGGCTCAGATCACGCCGACGACCAGCAACAATGCTCGATCTACCGTCTTCATCCTCTCTTCATCGAGGCGACCAAATGGTTCGCTGATTTTGGTACGCGGCAGCGTCGAAAGTTTGTCCACCATGACTTGCGAAAGCATGCGCAACCCATTGGCGGGATTCGGCTCCACGGTCACGCGAAATGCCGCATTCCGCAGTTCGCTTGTGACCGGGCAGAGCACGACGCTTTCCAAATCCGTCAAAAGGTCGGATTGAATGACCAAGGCTGGTCGCGGTTTGCCATAGCCGCCTTGCAGAGAAACCGTCACCAAATCGCCCCGCTGCGTCATGCCCAACCTTCAACGTGGGCTGCGGCCTCTTCGGTGAAGTCCAAGACATCTGCTTCTGCCGGGTCGTTCTTGAGGTTTTGGCATTGCTGCCGTACCTGTGCCGCGAACTCGGGCGAGCGGGTGTCCGGCACCCAAAACTGGACGGGACGTAGCCCCGCAGCACGCATCCGCTCGCGGTGACGCGCTACCTTGCCGGTTGATTTGTGGCTTGATGGCACGGTGACCTCCATTGGTTGCATGCGACGTTACATGATATCTCGCATGCCACCATGATACAACCCAAACGGCTTCCCGAAAGCTGCGTTCACGACCGTCTTCAACGGGCCGGTAGCAGTCTGTGGCAGCGGCCGCAGCAGTCGCCGCCTGCACGTGTCGCGCGTGTACTCGGCAGCTCATGAGCGTCGCTGGTCAGCACCAGCACCTTCGGCAACGATTTCCAGCATGCCGGTCAAAGGTTGGCGGAACACCGGGCAACGATCACGAGCGCCCCGCCCTGCGATTCGGCGGTCCATCACGGCTGTTCCGACCGCCCCGCAATCCAGGCTCATCGCGGGTCTGACCTGGGCGTCGGCGGGTCGGCAGCCATACAGAATCACATCGCTTTGCCCGCCGCCCGCGGCGCGTGCTCGCGCGCGCAAGCCTTGGCGGCCTTCTGGATTGCCTCGGCCTGCGTGTCGTAGGCGTGGATCACGCCGGCCATCCTGCGCAGCCCGATGTTGGCGACCATCGCCAGCGTGATCTCGTTGATCATGTCGCCCGCGTGTCGCGCGACGATGGTCGCGCCCAGGATCCGATCGGTACCGTCGCGGACGTGGATCTTCACGAAGCCGGCTTCTTCGCTGTCGGTGATTGCGCGGTCGACCTGGTGCATCAGCACGGTGTAGGTCTTGACCGGGATGTCGCGACGGTTGGCCTCGCGAACGTACATGCCGACGTGCGCGATTTCGGGGTCCGTGAAGGTAACCCAGGGAATGACCAGGCGGCTCCAGCGCTCGCGGGCGTGGAACAACGCGTTGCGGGCCGCCATTTGCCCCGAGACTGCCGCAGTGTGCCCGTATTGGTGTTCCAGGCACACGTCGCCGGCTGCAAGGATGCGTCGATTGGACGTCCGCAGGAAATCGTCGACGACGACGCCATTCCCGGTTTCGTAGTCGACCCCGGCAGCCTCCAGCCCAAGCCCTTCGACATTCGGCATCCGGCCGACGCCGGCGAGGATCGCATCGACCTCGATCGTGCTGCGGTAATCATCGCTCACCAGATCGACCTGCCTGCCGCCCGGCCCGTCCCGCACGCCGAGTACCCGGGTGTTGAGCCGCACCTCCACGCCATCGCGTGCCAGCGCGGAGGAAAGTATCTGCGCCGCGTCGCGTTCTTCGCGATCGAGAAACAGCGGTTTGTTCTGCACGATGGTGGTTCGCGCACCCAGCCGGCAAAAGGCCTGGGCCTGCTCGCAACCGATCGGGCCGCCGCCGATCACCAGCAGGCGGCGCGGCAGTTCGGTGATTTCGAAGATGCTTTCGCTGGTGAAGTAACCGGCTTCGGCAAGCCCCGGGATCGAAGGTGAACCCGGGCGCGCCCCGCTCGCGATCACCGCCCGATCAAAACGCAACGTGGTTCCGTCCACGTCCAAGGCTTGCGGGCCGGTGAAATGGGCGTCTCCGAAGAACACGTCCACGCCCGCGGCGGCGAGCTTGCGGACCGAATCGCCACGGCCAAGGTGCGCGCGGATTCGCCGCATGCGTTCCATCGTCGCCGCGAAATCCACCTGGATGCCGGAGGGAACCTGTCCACCGTAGCGCGCGGCATCGCGCATCTCGGCATACAACCGCGAAGTGCGGATGATCGCCTTGGACGGAACGCAACCCGTGTTGATGCACGTGCCACCCAGCAAACCGCGTTCGACCAGTGCGACCCTGACGCCGCGCTTCGCGGCGGTCCAGGCCGCGGCGAGGCCGGCAAATCCGGCGCCCACGACCACCAGCGGATAACGGTCCAGCGGTTCGGGATTGGCCCATGCCGTCGGATGCAGATCGGCGTCACGCTCGCGCTCGTCGTCGATGCGTTGCTGCGTTTTGTCCGGTCGCGGCATCAGCGTTGCTCCCGCGCTGCGGACGGCTCCAGCCAGCCGCCGCGGAATCCGGCACGCAGCAACCCCCGCCGGAGAGGCTTGCAGTTGCGCATCCATCGCCA
>JBOHYT010000365.1:0-5878 GCA_050738055.1 Rhodanobacteraceae bacterium | reverse complement strand
TCGCGATCGCCGCGATCGAATTGCTCGACGATGGTGACCGCCGCCGCGACGCCGCGGCGATCGCCGAGGCCGCGATCACGTCCAATCCCGGCGATCCTCGCTTGCACGAGTACGCGGGCATGCTGGCCCTCCAGTTGGGTGAATTCGAGCGCGCGCGGCAACATTACCTGTTCGCGCTGGCACACGATCCGCGCGCTTACGAATGGCACGTACCCATTGGACTGGCCGCCACGCTGCACTATTCCGACAGCGCGCATCCGGATTTCGTGCGCTTCCGCGAGGGATTGGAACACGGCGATCTTTCGGAATTGGCGCGTGCCGAACTGCACTTTTCGCTCGGCAAGGCGAGCGATGATGTCGGGCGTTTCGGGGACGCCGCTGAGCATTTCCGCCGGGGCAATGCGATCCGGCGTCGGCTGACAAAATGGCCACGCAAAGCTTGGCGCCGCGCCGTGGGATCCCGATTGGCTTCGAGGCCTGGCAGCACCGCCGCTCCGGTCGCAGATTTCACCCCGGTGTTCATCGTCGGTATGCCGCGCACCGGCACCACGCTGCTGGCTGAACTGCTGTCGCGTTACCCGAGCGTCTGCAACCGGGGCGAACTGACATGGCTGGGGCGGCTGGCGCAACGGCCCGAACTGAACGGCGCCTCCGACCCCGAGACCTTGCAACGTGCCGCTTCGACTTATGCTTCCCAGTCGCGACAGGACGACGCAGCCGGGGAACGCTGGTTCATCGACAAGCAGCCACTCAACTTTCGCTACATCGATCTTGCGTTGGCGCTGTTTCCGGATGCGAAAATCATCCATTGCCGGCGTGGCGCGCGCGACACGGCGCTGTCACTTTGGATGCAATGTTTCCTCGAAGACGAGCAAAGTTACGCTTACGACTTCGGCGATATCGCGCTGGTGCTGCGGGATGAAGAACGCCTGATGACGCACTGGCAAGCTCAGTATCCGGCTTCGATCCGGACGCTACGCTATGAAGAACTGGTCGCCGCGCCGCGCAATACCGTCGTGGCGCTGGCCGAGTGGATCGGCCTGTCACCATGCTCGTCAAGAGAAGCCGGCATTCCCGTCATTCCAGAGAGCGCCATCAGCACCGCCAGCCTGTGGCAGGCGCGGCAACCGATCCACGCGCACTCCGTGGGCCGCTGGCAACACTACGCACGGTACGTGCCGGAGTTGCTGAAACTGCCGGGGAGCAGGTTGGACGCCCGCTTCCCGGGCGGCAACGGTTGACGTGCTGTCATCCACCGCACTTGCCGGAACCGGCTATTCCATGGCTGGTTTTGTGCGCAACGGGGACGGATCGGTCAACCTTGGGCAAGTTCACCCAAGGCCTCGCGTAATGGCCGCATGCCCTCAGCATAACGACGCCACGCTGTGATGGCGCGACGATGGATCGGTTCGCGCACCTGTGCGGTACTGAGCGTCGACACCGGGTTGCGGTTGGCCGCGATGTCGCTGCAACCGGGCTCGTCCGGCAACCCGCAAAACGCCAGCACTCGCCGGGTCATGGCTTCCGGATCGCGTACCAGCTCGGCATACGGTACTTCGAGTAGCCCACCCGGCATGACGCGCCGCCAGTGCGCCATCAACCCCCGATACAGACGGTAATAATCCGCCAGCGCCTCCAGTTTGTAGCTGTAACCGTAGGCCTCCCCGAACATCGCCTTCCAGTTCGAAAAGCACACGTCCATTGGGCTGCGCACCATGTGCAGGATGCGCGCCTGAGGGAGCGCGCGACGAATGAAGCCCGCCAACAAGAAATTGTGCGGCAACTTGTCGACGTAGAACGGCTTGCCATTGGCGCGCCACCGGGTTTGTTCGAGGTAACGTCGCCCTACCTCGGTGTAGTCCAGATCCGCAGCGCGCGCCAGCAAGTCGTCGTCCACCAGTGCCGAACCGTGTACGTCGGCGACCCAGCGCATCTGCCGCATGAAGTCGGAAAGTTCCCCATAGGAGGACACCTGCGAGTGATTGCTGACGATGCGCTCCAGCAACGTGGTTCCGGACCGCGGCATGCCGACAATGAAGATGGGCACGGGGCCACCGAACGTTGCATTGGGACCATTCACGAACGCTTCGGAACAGATCCCGGTGATCGCCGCGAAATGCCGCCGTTCACGCTCGAGGTCGTGCGCGACCCGCGCGTACATGATGGCGTTGCCGCGTTGCAACGCCACCCAAGCCTCCTCGCGGCGGTCGAGGTCATCGAGTTCCTTGAAACGCGCGAACTCGAACGATGCGTGATCCTCGCTGCCTTGCTGGACCTTTTGCAATTGCGCCGCAATGTAATCAAGGTGATTGGATTCGGGCGTCTGCTTGCGCATCCGCGCCAGCGCGACCGATGCGCGCCCGATCGTGGGGCCGGCTCGCAGGCACGCCTCAAGCTCGGCCACGGCTTCATCGATGCGTCCATTGAACTGCAGTTGCAAGCTGCGGAAATAGCGGAACTCGGGGGTGTCGTAGCCGCAGGCCTTGGCACGGTCCATCAGCGCCAAGGCTTGCCGGTGCTGGCCCAACACTTGATGCATGTGTGCGATGCGTGCCAAGGCGTGACCGGATCGTGTGCGCGCGATTTCGGGGTGACGCAAGCAGTCGCGCATTGCGACGGTTTCACCGACCTGATGCAGGCAATAGGCCACGGTGAAAATCTCCTCCGGATCATTGGGCAGTACCTTCGCCGCAACGCCCAGATGAGCACAAGCTTCGCGCAGATGTTGCTGCTCCAGGCAAACGCTCGCCAGCAACAAGCGTGCCTGCACGTTTTCCGGCGCATGGGTCAGCAACGCTTCCAGTACCGCGCGTGCCGCGCCGAACTGACGATCGGTGATGTACCGTTGCGCGCGTTCCCACTGCCGCGCAATGGTCCTTCCGGCCGGATTCTCGACGACGTTCATGGCCGCCCCAACGCGTCACGCAGTGGCGCCAGCCATTCGGCGTAGCGCTGCCACTGTCCAAACGCCCGCGCATGCACAGGCTGCCGCACCTGTGCCGCACTCAACGTCGCCACCGGCACACGATTGCGTTGCATGTCCACACAGCAAGGTTCCCATGCCAGCTCACAGTGTTCGAATACCTTGCGCATGGTCGCCTCCGGGTCGCGCACCAAGTGGGCATACGGCACATCCATGATCACGCCCGGCATGAGTCGATGCCAATGCGCCATCAAACGCCGATAGCCCCGATAGTACGCGGCGAGTGCAGCCAAGTCATAACTGTAGCCGTAGGTGTCGCCAAAGAATGCACGCCAGTTGGAAAAGCAGACATCCATCGGGTCACGTACCATATGCAGGATCTTCGCCTGCGGTAGTGCCGCGTGGATCAGGCCCGCCAGTTCCCAGTTGGGCGGCTGCTTGTCGATGAAACAGGGTTTTCCATGTGCGCGCCAGCGTGTCTGTGCCAAGTAGCGGCGCCCCAGTTCGGCCAGGTCAAGATCCGGCAGACGCGCGAGATATGCGTCGCCATGCGTGTCGCGGGTATCAGCCGCCCATTGCAACTGCGCCCCGAAATCGACCAGTTCCCCGGCAGATTCAACCTGCGGGTGATTGCCCAGCATACGCTCCAGCACGGTGGTCCCCGAGCGTGCCAGCCCTATCACGAAAATCGGCTGTGGCCCATCCGGCTGCGCCGACGGGCCACGCAGACAGTTTGCGCCCAAGGCCGCGACCAGTCGATCCAGAAACGCGACCTGCGAATCGGCGTCGAAAGCATTACGCGCGCGCATGACCGCATTTCCGGTTGCAAGGGCTTGCCACGCCTCGTCGCAACGCTCGAGATCTTCCAGCTCCTTGTACCTCGCAAACTCAAGTGCTGCGTGCGCACGTGAGCCTTTCGCCACCCGCGCCAATCCCTTGTCGAGTTGGCCGAGATGGCTGGCCTGCTGCGTCTGGCTGCGCAACCGGGACAGCGTCAATGCCGCCCGACCATTCTCCGGCACAACCCGGAGGCTGGCTTCCAACGCAGACTCGGCTTCCCGCATTCGGCCGTTGAAATACAGCTGGACACCATGGTGGAACTCGACGTCGGGTCCCGTCGCACCAGCAATCGTGGCGCGTTCGATCAACGCAAGCGATTCGACGTTTTCGTTGAGCTGTTGCCGGAAATCGGCCAACCGCAATAGCCATTCGCATGCCGTGGCCTGCCTGAGCACAGGGTGCGCCAGGCAATCGCGCGCCGCAACCACCTCGCCGACCAACAATAACGTTTCAACTACCTCACACAACAACGCCGGGTCGTCCGGCACCACATGGAGAGCCTCGATGGCGTGGCGTGTGGCATCGCGAATCCGGTCCTCCTGCCAAGCAATCCGCGAGGCGAGCAGATGCGTCCCGACAAACCGCGGCGACTGCACCTGCAAGGCCTCGAGTTGCGCTCGTGCCGGCGCACTTTGGCCCTGTGCCAAATATTCCTGCGATCGCCGCCAGCGCTGTTCGGGGCTTCGGCTCATGCGCCGGTTCCGTTGCCGGATGCTCGCGCGAGTGCCGCCTCGAGTACCTTCCACTGGGCCGCATAGCGCCGCCATTCCCCGAACGCCCGCGTGTGCAACGCCGATCGTACCTGCGCTGCGCTGAGTGTCGCGCTCAGCGAGGTGTTGCGGGTGTAATGTCGGCGCAACCGGGTTCCCATTCCAGTCCGCAGAAAGCGAACACCTTGCGCAACGTCGCATCGGGCTCTCGAACCAGTTCCGCGTAGTACACGGAGAGGATCGCTCCCGGCATGGTCTGGTGCCAATGCGACTTCGCGCGCCGGTAATCGTTGAAATAATCCGCCAGCGCGTCGAGGTCGTAGCTGTACGCGCACGTGTCGCCGAAGTACGCACGCCATCATGGTGACAGAACCGATGCAAATCCGGGTGTGATGACGAGTGAAAGCCAGCCGAATCGCCTCTGGCTTGTTCCGGATCGTGGAGATGCAGACGTTGCTGTCCAGCGTGTAACGCGCATCAAAGCGACTTACGCTCCTGCTCGGTCGGCTGTCTTCGCTCGGCCATGAAGTCGGCGCTGGCGCCCGGGCCATCGAACCAAGTGTCCCACGCCTCTCCCACGGGTGTGAGAATCCGGGTGCGGCCAACGGCGATAACGTCCACGCGCCTCACGTCGTTCGGCAAGCCCACTGCCTTGGGCAATCGAACCGCCTGGCTACGGTTACTCTGGAAAACTGCGCCTTGTTCCATCTGCCAGTTCCTCTTGGGATATACGACTGCATGGTACGTCGCGGCCAGTATATGTCAGCGGGACATACGTCGTCCTTCGACGATGAAGAGTCCTGACGTGCACCGCGCAATCACGATCAACCTCCACATCACCGTACCGGCTTGGATCAGAACGCTATACCGGCTTGCGCCTGACCGCTGTACCGAATTGGCCAGAACCCACGCTCAATCGCAGCGCCATAGCGCTGCCGGCCAAGGGCTGGCCTGCGTGTCAGTTCGTCGTTTGGGGCATGCGCGGATTCCGGCGCGCCGCTTGTCAAAGGTGCGTGCTAGACTTTGCATCGCAAATGCAACGCATGAGGTCGCAAAATGAAAACGGCAACCTTGCCGTCCCTGCGTGTCGACCCGGAACTGCGGCAGTCGGCCGAGGCAGTGTTGCGCAAGGGCGAGAGCCTGTCCAGTTTCATGGAACAATCATTGCGCGACGAGGTGAACCGCCGCCGGATGCGGTCAGAATTCCTTGCACGCGGGATCGCTTCGCGCAACGAAGCGCGGCGGAGGGACGAGTACATCGAGGCTGATGTGGTCCACGCCGAGCTGCGCGCCATGCTGGCCAAGGCCAAAGCGTGAGGTGGCACGTCCGCTACACGCGGGCGGCGCGTGATGATCTCAAGCGGCTGTACGCTTGGTTGCTGGAGCGGGACATTGCGACTGCCGG
>JBOHYT010000364.1:0-5414 GCA_050738055.1 Rhodanobacteraceae bacterium | reverse complement strand
TTCGTCGCTCTCGGTGAAATTGCGGCACGATTTGCAGTGGCCGATGCGCCGCATGGCTTGGTCGAGCATCGCCGCGAGGCGCTCGCCGCCATCGCGGTCACGCTCCAGCAGGTGGAACGCCATCCGCTGCGCGCTCCTGGCTCCGACGCCCGGCAGGCAACGCAAGGCTTCGATCAGTTCGGCAAGCAGATTGGAATCGTTGGCCATGAATTCACTACGACAGCGCTTGCAAAACAACCTGAACTGCAGCCGCTTTTCCCACTTTCGTCATTCCGGGGCGGCCTGCGGCTTCATCGCAGGCCGAACCCGGAATCCAGCTTTCCCCCGCACCAACAAGCAACAATGATCTGGATGGACTCGCGCCGTACATGGCGTTCGCCCTGAGGATCGCCCCCGGATCAAGCCCGTGGCAGGCTTGGGCGCTCACGTTTGCAATCCTGCAAACCGTGGATTCCGGGTTCCGTTGCCGATGAAGCCGGCAACGGCCCCGGAATGACGACGATGTTTTGAGCTCGTCCCGATTCCCGAGCCCCGACCCTCACATATCCTGCGCCGTCCACGTGTAGCGAACGGCATACGTCAGGGTAGCGGTGCCATTCGCGGGCACGGGCACCTGGAATTCCAGCAGTTGCGGCGTCTGCTTCGAAGGCTTGATGCTGGATGAAGTGACCGTCCATTCGCGCCAGCGGTTCGGGTGTTCGCGTAACGTCACGGTGCGCGCCGTATCGCCGCCGTTGGTGAGCGTGATCCGGTACGCCTCGCTCATGGTGTGCGCCTTGGCATCGACGTGGAACTCGGTGCGTTCGCGGCTGGCGCGCAGGTCGAAGCTTTGTCCGAGTTGCACCGACACACGCTGGCCTTTCGGGGTGTCGGCGACGCCGCCTTCGCCGAGCAAAGCGGGCGCGCCGGAATGGTCCGTGGTCCAGGCGCGCAGCGTGCCGGCGGGCAGCGCTTCGGGTGCGTCGAAGGCGAGGGTGCTGGCGATGGGCCGGTCCTGGTAATCCTGCGCACCGTAATCATTGGTCTGCGGATGTGGTGGATAGCCGCTGCCGCCGTCCTCCACCACGTATTGCCGCTCGCACGACAGGGTTTGCGACGGATACAGCGGGGTCAGCGTCACCGTTCCGTTCGGCAGGCTCACCGCGCCGGGCAGCGTGAAGCTGCGGTAGTCGCCGAGCGATGCCTGGATCGGCATCGGCTGCGCTGCGGCCGCCATGGGGACGGGTCCCTTCGCCATGCTGTACATGCGGACGCCGCGGTTGCCGAGATTGGGTTGGCCTGCGACCAGCTTGATGGTGGCGTCGCGGTAGTCGCGCCCGCTGCGATTGGCGATGCTGGCCTGCGGGTCGAATTGCATCCGGCACGCGCCGCCGGTCGTGAACGTCGCCTTGTAGGCCGCCCGCCAGCCGAGCCCCGAGGTCATGTAGGTGAGCTTTGCCGCGCGCGGTCCGCCCGATTTGGCGTCGACATCCAGCAGCAGGCTGCTGCCGCCCGACACCGAATCGGCGGACAGCGTGACCGACGCGTATTGATGCACGAAGTGGACCTTGCCATCGGAGGTGCGGATCAGCAATCCGTTGTCCGAAACCCCCACCAGCACGCCGGTAAAACCGCCGCCACCGGTTTCGACCGGGATGCCGCTGGTCAGGACGCTGACCTGACTGCCGATCGCGCCATCCAGCGCGGCGGTCCCGCTGCCGTTCGCGAGCACCACGCGTTGTCCGAGCACGCGGATCGCGGATGCGCTTGGGTTTCCGAACCCGATCGCGATCGCTTCGGGATCGAGCGTGGCGGGCAGGCCGCCGATGCGGACTTCGTGGTTGCCAGCGGCGACGTCCACGCTGCGCTGTTCGTGCACCAGCGCGTGACCGGCGTCCAGCGTGCCCTGCTGGTTTCCGGAGAACAACGCGTCGTTGTCGGCGTGATAGATCGTGAGGTCGGCATGTTCGGCGGCGAATCCGGCCGGCGCGGTCAACACGGCGGCGATCGCGGCGCAAAGCATCAGACGTGACATGCGGCATCTCCGTGGTCGAGAATCCCCGATGATAAACGGCGCTTGAGCTGCTGGCATTGGCCGTGCCGACCTACGCCACGCGCAAGCCACAAAAGACATCACCACGGATTCACACGGATCAACACGGATAAAAGCGGGAGCTGTTCGCTCTATCCGCTTTCCAGATTCGCGCTGAAGTTCAACAAACCACACCGTCATTCCGGGGCTGCCCGCGCTCTTTGCGGGCAGAACCCGGAATCCATTTTTGGGTTTCTGCCAAGCGGCAAGATGGATAGACTCGCGCCATCCATGGCGCTCGCCCTTCGGGCCGCCTTTGGCGTTCGCGTTTGCAATCCTGCAAACGCAGTCGGGTTCCATCGCCGGTGAAGCTGGCGATGGCCCCGGAATGACGGCATTGGACGTGAACCGTCATGACCGATTTGACTGGAAATCGGTGCTAATCCGGTCCGCTTTTATCCGTGCTCATCCGTGCTCATCCGTGCTCATCCGTGTTAATCCGTGGAAAAAGCTTTCGCTCCTGGCCGGTTTTGGTGCTGGTCCGGGTTCAAGGCTGTCTGACCGCGCAAGCGACATAGTGTCGCCGCAGATCAGCACGGATGAACACAAAAGCTGTTCGCTCTATCCGCTTTTATCCGTGCTCATCCGTGTTGATCCGTGGAAAAAGCTTTCGCTCTTGGGGCGGCGCGTTCAGCCGCCTGGCGCGGCGGTCTGCAGCAACGCCTGGATCTCCTCGCTGTCGCGCGCCCGCAGCAGGCGCGGTGCCACCGCGCGCAGCGCGCCGCGGTCGCAACGCGACAGCGCGTCGCGCTGGGCCAGAATTCGGTCCGGCAGCATGCTGAAGTCTTCGAGGCCGAGCGCGACCAGCAGTGGCGCGAAGGCGGGGTCGCCGGCGATCTCGCCGCACAGCGTGGCCGGTTTGCGCGCGACGCGGGCGCGCCCGATCACGTGGGCGAGCAACCGGACCACCGCGGGGTGCGCGGGCCGGTAGAGTTTGCCGACCTGGTCGTTGTTGCGGTCGGCGGCCAGCACGTACTGGGTCAGGTCGTTGCTGCCGATCGACAGGAAATCGGAAACTTCCAGCAATGCGCGCACGTTGATCGCGGCGGCCGGCACCTCGACCATCGCGCCCAATTCGAACTGGTCCGGGATTTCGTGCCCGGCGGTGCGCAGGTCGCGCGCGCAGGCCTCGACCAGTCGCCGGACTTCGACCAGCTCCGCGGCGTCGGTGACCATCGGCACCAGGATGCGCAGCGGTCCGTAGCAACTCGCGCGCAGGATCGCCCGCAACTGGGTCACGAACACGTCGATCTGGCGCAGCGACAGGCGCACGCCGCGCACGCCGAGCGCGGGATTGGGTTCGGCCGGCACCGCGAGTCCGGCGGCGCCGGCCTTGTCGGCGCCAAGGTCGAGCGTGCGGAGCGTGACCGGGAGACCGCCGGCGCCGAACACGACGTCGCGGTAGACGGCGAACTGTTCCTCTTCATCAGGCAATCCGTCCTTGGCGAGGAACAGGAATTCGGTGCGGTACAGGCCAATCCCGGCGACGCCGAGGTTGCGCGCACGCTCGATGTCCTCGGGGCGTTCGGCGTTGGCGAAAATGCGCAGCTTCACGCCGTCGCGTGTTCGCGTCTGCGTGCCGGCAAGCTGGGCGAGGCGCTGGCCTTCGCGCATCGCGTCGCGTTGCCAGGTGCGGTAGCCGGCAAGGTCCTGCGCGGCCGGGTGCACGATGAGTTCCCCGCGCATGCCGTCGACCAGCGCGAGGTCGCCGTCGCTGAGGTCCTCGAGCACGCCGTCGACGTTCGCCAGCATTGGCAGATGCAGGCTGCGCGCGAGGATCGCGCTGTGCGAGTAGGGGCTGCCGGATCCCACCACCACCGCGAGGATCCCGTGGCTCGCCATGTGCGCGAGCTCGCCGGGCGCCACGCTGCCGGTGACCAGGATCTCGCCGACCCGGGTCGCGAGCTTCCTTTCCTCGCTGCTGGCCTGGCGCGCCAGTGCGCCCTGCACACGTGCGATCACGTGGTCGATGTCCTCGCCCCGGCTGCGCAGGTACGGATCGTCCATGCGGTCGAACACCGACACGAGGCGGTCGCGCTGGGCCTTCAGGGCCGCCTCGGCGCGGTAATGGCCCTTGCGGATCATCGCGCGCAGGCCGTCGATCAGGTCGGGGTCGTCCAGCAGTTGCGCGTGGGCATCGATGAACTCGCCGACCTCGCGCGCCAGCACACCGTGCAGCTTGCGCTTGAGTTCGGCCATGTCGTCGCGCGCCGCGGCGAAGGCCTGCTCGAGCCGCGCGACTTCGGGTTCGACTTCGGCATCGGCAAGCGGGGTGTTGTCGACGCTGAAGCGTGCCGGCTGCTCCAGACGCACCCGGCCCAGCGCCATCCCGGGCGCGGCGATGTTGCCGGCGAAGGCGCGCCTCATGCGCCTTCGTCGAATTTGCGGTCGAACAGGGCGGCGACCGCAGCGAGCGCGGCGCCCTCGTCCGGTCCCTCGGCGCGCAGGATCAGCGGGGTGCCGATGCCGGCCGCCAGCATCATCACGCCCATGATGCTCTTGGCGTTGACCTCGCGGCCGCCGCTAATCAGCCAGATCGTCGACTTGAACCCCTGCACCAACTGGACCAGCTTGGCCGATGCGCGCGCGTGCAAGCCCAGCTTGTTGCTGACCACGATTTCCCTTTCGACCATCGGAACGTTCCGGAACGGAGCCATTCCGCTACGTTACCAAAACGCCGGGACTCGGGAATGGGGAGTCGGGAATCGGGAACCGGGAACGGGGAACGGGGAATCGGGAACAGGGAACAGGGAATCGGGGGCGTCTGACTTGGCCACACCACAACCCCGTCGTCATTCCGGACAAGTCCGCGCAGCGGGCGCGATCCGGAATCCATTTTGCTTTTCCGGTAATCGACAGGACGTAGGGCGGGTCTTGACCCGCCACTTGTCGCAATGGTGCGTGACGGCGGGTCAAGACCCGCCCTACGCGGTTGATGTCGACATGGATTGACTCGCGCCATCCATGGCGCTCGCCTTCGGCCGCCGCAGCCTGCCCCGGACTTGATCCGGGGGCGTTCGCGTTTGCAATCGTGCAAACGCAGTCGGGTTCCGCTGCCGATGAAGCCGGCAACGGCCCCGGAATGACGACGAGGTTTTACGCTCGTCCCGATTCCCGATTCCCGATTCCCGATTCCCCGTTCCCCGTTCCCGGTTCCCGAGTCCCGAGTCCCGAGTCCCGAGTCCCGAGTCCCGAGTCACGAGTCACGAGTCCCGAGTCCCGACTCCCGGCTCTTCAAAGCTTGTCGATCCGGATCCCGCTGCGGCCGCCGCTGGCGGCGACTTCGGCGAGCTCGTCGAGCGGCTTGTCGGGGTAGTTGAGGACGCGCAGCAGCATCGGCAGG
>JBOHYT010000363.1:0-2685 GCA_050738055.1 Rhodanobacteraceae bacterium | reverse complement strand
CACGATCGACAGGATCACACGGATCGAAAGCTTTTATCCGTGCGCATCCGTGCAAATCCGTTGCAAAAGGGCTCACAAGACAAAAATCAGGTAGGGCGGAATCGGCGCAGCCGCTTCCGCCATAGGCCAATCCGGCGGAAACCGCTTCGCGGGTTCCGCCCTACGGCTCTTGTGCAGATGATGCACGACCCGCTGACGGTAGGTTGGTAGGGCGAATCCGGCGGAAACCGCTTCGCCGGTTCCGCCCTACGGCTCTCCATGGTAGCCAGCCCTACGTTTTTTTCGGACGTCTACCGGCGCGCCGGTTGGTTGGCTCTTGAGAAGCCAATTCCGGCGGTTGCACGCCGATGAAAAACATCATCCGTGACGACTCGTGGGTGCGCGTGATCGCTTACACGCCGCCCTCGGTGCGCCGCCACATGCTGACCTGTCCGCTCGCCTTGTCCAGCGCGTCCAGGCGCGTGGCGTGGGCCGCGACTTCCACGGCGCTCGCCTTCACGACGCGCGGCCTCGCCAGCAGGCCCATCGCAAGCTCCGCCGCCGCCACGCCCTTGCCCGCGGCCGGCGCACCGCTTTCCAGCGCGAGCGCTGCCTGACCCGCGGTCATCGCAATCCACACTTCGGCCAACAGGTGCGCGTCCAGCAATGCGCCGTGCACTTCGCGATGGCGGTTGTCGACGTCCAGCCGCTTGCACAGGGCATCCAGCGTGTTCTTCTGTCCCGGGTATTTCCTGCGCGCCAATTCCAGGGTGTCGACCACCACCGCGCGGTCGGCGAGCCTGCCGTAGGCAGCGCCGGCGCGACGCAACTCGCCATCGAGAAACGCGCAATCGAACGCCGCGTTGTGGATCAGCAACTCCGCGCCATCGATGAAGGCCGCGAAATCGTCGGCGATGTCCACGAACTTCGGCTTGTCGCGCAGGAACTCGTCGGTGATCCCGTGCACGGCCACGGCACCGGCATCGATCGGCCGTTCCGGGTTGAGGTAACACTGGAACGTTCGCCCGCTCGGCCGCCGTTCCACCAGTTCCACGCAACCGATCTCGATCACGCGATGGCCGCTGCCGACTTCCAGGCCAGTCGTTTCGGTATCCAGCACCACTTTTCGCGTCATGCCATCCCCTTGAAGACATCGCCCAATCTGGAAAGCCACCGCATCCCTTGCGAATCCATCCGCCCACAACCCCCTTGACTCAGGGCGGCTGAAGATCCGAATCCCGCGCTTCGGCACCTCGTGTCCCGAACCGGAAACGCTCCGCCTGCGCGCGCGCCGCGCGATCGACGCGTTCGTTTTCCGGATGCCCGCTGTGTCCACGCACCCACGCCCAGCGCACCCGATGACGCTCCGCAGCCGCAGCCAGACGTTCCCACAAATCCTGGTTCCTGACCGGCTGCCGACCGGCGGTGCGCCAACCGTTCGCGCGCCACCGTGCCAGCCACTGTTCGATGCCCTGCCGAACATATTGCGAGTCGGTGGTCACCCGAACTTCGCATCCACGGTTCAACGCCTCCAGGCCCATGATCGCAGCGATCAACTCCATGCGGTTGTTGGTGGTGGCCGCCTCGCCGCCGGCGAGCAGCTTTTCGCTGCCGCGCCAGCGCAACAGCGCCGCCCAGCCGCCCGGCCCCGGATTGCCGAGGCAGGCGCCATCCGTGAACACCTCGACGACCGCGCTTGCGCTCACGAGCGTTGCCGGTGCGCGCCCGGCAGCAGCGCCTTCTGCTCGACCGCGCGGCGGGCGGGCGCCGTCTTGCGCAGCGGGATCGCGGCCACGACCCGACGATGCGCTTCGATCACGTACGCGCCGCCCATGCCACGCACCAGCCACCTCGGGATTCGCGCCGCGCCATGGATGCGCGGCCACGGCGAGCCGCACCGTACCGCCGGAACAACATCCAGGCCGGCCGCGCGCAGCGCGCGTTCCCACCGGCCCGGTGCAATGCCCTCGTGCCACAACGAGCGCGGGTGCACGCCGGCAACCAGCAGGGTGCCGTGGTTGGCCAGTACCCGCGCGAGTTCCGCGGCGATGGTTTCGGGTGCGATGTCGGCCTGTCCGGCAAAGCGCACCAGCACCGCGCAGAAGCCTTCGTCGCCAAAGGGAAATTCATGCTCATCGGCACGCAGCGACCCGCGCCAGCCGCCGCCGGCTTCCGGTCGCAGGATCGTCCAGCAAGCCACGCCGGTCACGCGCGGTTCCGGCAAGTCGATCCCGTCCAGTACCAGCGCGTGGGTGCCCGCGACCCGGGTGAGGCGGTCCGCGCACACCCTCGATACGTCGGCGCCGAGCGCCGCCAGCGCGGGATCGTGCTTGTCGAATGGACGTGCCGGCATCGTTTGCACTGCGTGGCGGGAGAGGCCCTGCTGATTCCGCATTGTGACGGATTCATCAACGCACGATAAGCCGATGGTTCCAATTAACGCCGAACTAACGAATGGCGGCCGCGCGGCTGTTAGGGTCGCCGTTTTCGACGGCCCCGACCATGCCCGCCCTGCGCGCCCTGCCCGCCCTGCGCGACAACTACATCTGGATGCTGTCCGATCGGGCGTCGGGCAGCGCGCTGGTCGTCGACCCGGGGGAAGCCGCGCCGGTGGTGCGCGCGCTGCAAGACGACGGGCTCGCGCTGACCGCGATCCTGCTGACCCACCACCACGCCGACCATATCGGCGGCACGCCGGAACTGGCG
>JBOHYT010000362.1:0-11370 GCA_050738055.1 Rhodanobacteraceae bacterium | reverse complement strand
GGTCTGGTCGTTGACTTGATAAACCAAGCGATAGCCGGCGGTGCGCAGCTTGATCTTGTAGCAGTCAGCCAGATTGTGCAGCCTCGCCGATGGCACACGCGGCCGCTCAAGGCGTTCGGCCAGTTTTTTCTTGAATTGATCGCGTATCGTGGGCGCCAGCTTGCGCCACTCCTTCAACGCGGACTCCACGAACTCGAGGCTATAGCTCATCGAGCTTGACCTTGGTCCGCCGCTCCTTGACCCGCGCACGCACCAATTCGGCCAACTCCAGGTCTTCCAGCCGCTCCAGCATTCGGCGATATGTTTCGGCCGGAACCAGATAGGCGCTGGGCTTGTTGTGCACCAGCACCGCCACGGCCTCGTTGTCAGCAGCGTCGATCACCGCGCTGGGATTGCGCTTGAGTTCGGTGATGCTGACGCTGCTTTCGGAAAGAATCGCTTCCATATTCGGCTCCATATTCGGAGCCAAATATAGCATGCCTGCGCTGCCTCACAGCATCGGCAGCTTCAGCCCTTTCTCTTTCGCGCAGGCAATCGCTTCCGGATAGCCCGCATCCGCGTGGCGCATCACGCCGGTCCCCGGGTCGTTCCACAGCACGCGGGCGATCCGTTTGTCGGCTTCGGGCGTGCCGTCGCAGACGATCACCAGCCCTGCGTGTTGCGAGTAGCCCATGCCCACGCCACCGCCGTGGTGGAAGGAAACCCAGGTCGCTCCGCTTACGGCGTTGAGCAATGCGTTCAATACCGGCCAGTCGCTGACGGCGTCGGAGCCGTCGCGCATGGATTCGGTTTCGCGATTGGGCGAGGCGACCGAACCGGAATCCAGATGATCGCGCCCGATCGCGATGGGGCCTTTGAGTTCACCGGAACGCACCATCGCGTTGAACGCAAGTCCGAGCTTGTCACGCTGGCCCAAGCCCACCCAGCAGATGCGCGACGGCAGGCCTTGCCAGCGGATGCGCTGCTCGGCCATGTCGAGCCAGTGGTGCAGATGCGCATCATCCGGGATCAGTTGCTTGACCTTGGCGTCGGTCTTCAAAATGTCTTCGGGGTCGCCCGACAGCGCGACCCAACGGAACGGTCCGACGCCGCGACAGAACAGCGGGCGCACGTAGGCCGGCACGAAGCCGGGGAAGTCGAACGCGTTCTTGCAGCCGACGTCGAACGCCATCTGGCGGATGTTGTTGCCGTAGTCGAAAGTCGGGATGCCCTTCGCGTGGAACGCCAGCATCGCGTCGACGTGGGTTTTCATCGACTGCTTGGCGGCCTCGCGGGTGCCGTCCGGATCGTTCTTGCGGCGTTCGAACCACTGCTCCACCGTCCAACCCTGCGGAAGATAACCGTTGACCGGATCGTGCGCGGAGGTCTGGTCCGTCACGGCATCGGGCCTCACGCCACGCTTGACCAGTTCCGGCAGCACGTCGGCGGCGTTGCCAAGCAATGCGATGGATTTCGCCTCGCCCGCTTTCGTATATTTTTCAATCCGCGCCAGCGCGTCATCGAGGTCTTTCGCCTGTTCATCGACGTAGCCGGTCTTCAAGCGGAAATCGATGCGCTTCTGGTCGCATTCCACCGCCAGCATGCACGCGCCGGCCATCACCGCCGCCAGCGGCTGCGCGCCGCCCATGCCACCGAGGCCCGCGGTAAGAATCCATTTGCCTTTGAGGTTTCCGCCGTAACTTTGCCGGCCCATCTCGACGAAGGTTTCGTAGGTGCCCTGGATGATTCCCTGTGAGCCGATGTAGATCCACGAGCCCGCCGTCATCTGGCCGAACATCATCAGGCCTTTCTTGTCCAGTTCGTTGAAGTGCTCCCATGTCGCCCAGTGCGGCACCAGGTTGGAGTTGGCGATCAGCACGCGCGGTGCGTCGGCGTGGGTCTTGAACACGCCGACCGGCTTGCCGGATTGCACCAGCAGCGTCTCGTCGGGATTCAATTCCCGCAGCGCTTTCAGGATCGCATCGAAGCATTCCCAGTTGCGCGCGGCGCGGCCGATGCCGCCGTACACCACCAGTTCCGCCGGATTTTCCGCGACCTCGGGATCGAGGTTGTGCTGGATCATCCGGTACGGCGCCTCGATCAGCCAGTTCTTGCAGGAAAGTTTCGGGCCGCGCGGTGGATGGATGACGCGGGCGGTATCGATGCGGGTTAGTGCGTTCATGTGGCGTTTTCCGGTTCGGGCCAACAAACGATTATAGTCAACACATACGGATGGCCCGACCGCGAGGCAGGCGATGGAAGCGGAGTTCTGGTTGAAACGTTGGCAGGAAGGCCGCATCGGCTGGCACCACGACAAGCCGATGGCGCTGCTTGAAGAGCACTGGCCGGCGCTGGAGGTTCCGCGCGATACCCGGGTGTTGGTGCCGTTGTGCGGGAAGTCGCTGGACATGCTGTGGCTCGCGCAACACGGATTCCACGCGATCGGCGTGGAGTTGTCGCCGATCGCGATCGAATCGTTCCTTGCAGAAAACCGGCTGCGTGCGCGGGTTCGGCCCGGCAGTGGCGGCAAGCATTACGAGGTCAACGACCTGGCCGCCGGCGCCATCGAAATCGTCAATGGCGACATCTTCGACCTCGACCGCAAGCTCCTTGCATCGTGTGGCGCGATCTACGACCGCGCGTCGCTGATCGCACTGCCGAAGCCGGTGCGCCGCCGCTACGCGCGCGAAGTGTACGGCGGCCTGCCGGTCGGGTGTCGCGGATTGCTGATCACGCTCGACTATCCGCCACGGCAAATGGAAGGTCCGCCGTTTTCGGTGGACGACGACGAAGTGCGGCACCTGTTCGAGGCAGGCTGGGACATCGAGCAATACGAACGCCGCGACATCCTCGGCTCGCAGCCGCACTTTTCCGAACAGGGCGTCACCGCGCTGCACACCGCGGCGTATGCGCTCACCAGGCGGCGTGCGTAGGCGCGCCCGGAAAGCCCCGACATGAAACGTACCTTGCTCACCGCACTCGCCGCCATCGTGGTCGTGGCGGGCCTGATCGGAGGCGTCACGCGTGCCCGCGCGCAGCGCGCGCAGACGTTCCCTTCCGGGCTCACCTGGTTCAACGTCGCGCGGCCACTTGACTGGAGCGACCTCAAGGGCCGCGCGGTGTTGCTGGATTTCTTCACGCCGGGCTGCATCAACTGCATCCACATGCTGCCGGCCGAGCATCGCCTCGAGGAACACTTCGGCACGCGGCTGGTCGTGATCGGCATCGATTCGCCCAAGTTCGCCGCCTCGAAAACCAAGAACGGACTGGAGTCCTTCATCGAACGCTACGACCTGCGCCATCCGGTCGTGCTGGATCCGAGCATGAGCCTGTGGAATGCCTACGGCGTGCAGGCATGGCCGACCCTGATCCTGATCGGACCGGATGGCGCGATGAAGCAGACGTTCATCGGCGAACAGACCTACGAACAATTGGCCGGACCGATCGAAGCGACGCTGGCCGGCGCACCGGCGGCCTCCGCCCTGCCGAATCTGCCGCTGCGCCCGCAGGCGCTGCAGCCGCACTCATTGGCGACGCCCGCCGGCATCGCGGTGTCGGCGAACCAGGTCGCCATCGCCGATACCGGCCACAACCGCATCGTGTTGACCGATCACGCGGGCAAGCTGGAAGCGGTGATCGGCACCGGATGCGCCGGACACGCGGATGGGAACTACGCGCAGGCCGAATTCAACCGCCCGCACGGGCTCGCGTTCCACGACGGCGCGCTGTACGTGTCCGATACCGACAACCAGTTGATCCGGCGCATCGATCTCAAGACCCGCACGGTCACCACGATCGCCGGGAACGGCAAGCGCGACTACGCGAACCAGGGCACGTCGCCCGCGCTGCAGGCGCCGTTGAATTCGCCGTGGGATCTCGCGTGGTCCGGCGGAAAGCTCTACATCTCGATGGCCGGCGATCACCAGATCTGGCGCTACGATCCCGCCGGCAAGACGATCGGGCCGTGGGCCGGAACGGGCGCGGAGGGCCTCGTCGATGGCGCGCGCGGCGAGGCGCAGTTTGCGCAGCCCAGCGGCCTCAGCGTGCATGGCGACACGCTGTACGACGTCGATCCGGAATCCTCGTCGGTGCGCGCGATCGCGCTGCCCGGTGGAGACGTGAAAACGCTGGTCGGCCATGGCCTGTTCGATTTCGGCATGCAGAACGGTCCCGCGCAGCACGCCACGCTGCAGCACGCCGAAGGCATCGCGTGGGATGCCGGAAACCTCTATATCGCCGACACCTTCAACAACGCTCTGCGCGAACTCGACCTGAAGACGCAACACGTAAGCACCGTCGCGGCACTGCTCGATCGCCCGCTCGCCGTGGCCGCGTTATCGCCGGACACGCTGCTGGTCGCCGAAGGTGACGGCAACCGCATCGACGCGGTGCAGCTCCCCGGCGGCAAGGTGACGCCGTGGCCGATTGCGGGGCTGCACAGTCCGCCGACCGCCGCCTGCAAACGCTGAGCCCACGATGCCGGCCCCGGCCTTCGGCCTTGAGCCGGCCTGCCTGCGGTGTTGGGCCGGCCTGCCCCGTCGCGGTATCGGGCCCTGCAACGCGCCGCGTGGCGCGGCGAAGCCGAACGGCGACTGTACCGGCCTGCCGCATTCGCGCACTTTTTGCTGCACGCCCCGGCGGAAACCGCTAGGGTTCGGGATGCGTTCCCATCCAAGGAGTCCACCGATGCATCGCAGGATCTTCCGTACCACCGCCCTCGCCGCCGCCCTCGCGTTCTCGTCGGTGGCCTTCACCGCGGGCGCGGCTGCCGCGCAATCCACCCCGTCCGCGACCGCGGCTGCGCCGCATTCCCAAGCGTCCACGCACTCCGTCCTCGAGGAACTCAACCTCACCGAGGCCCAACAATCCACGATCCGCGAGACGATGCAACGGAACTTCCAGGCGCTCCGTCCGCAGATGCAGGCGGTGACGCAAAAGCGCGAGGCATTCGCAAACGTGACGCCTGGAACCTCGGGCTACCAGTCAACCGTCAACGATCTGGCCCAGGCCGAAGCCGATCTCGCGAAGTCCGAGACGCTTCGCCAGGGCGCCTTCCGCGCCAAGGTCTACAACGTGCTGACCCCTGCACAGCGTACCAAGCTGAAGAGCCTGCTCGCCGAGCAAAGGGCGCGCGTCAAAAAAATGCGCGAAGCCACGCGGGTACAACGCGCCGCAGGCGGTTCGGCGCCGCCCGCTTCGCACTGAGCGGCCGGGGTACCGGGTGAAAACGGATCGGGCCTGCCGGCCCTCCTACGGGCTCCGTGGGAACCGGATCGGGCCTTCCGGCCCTCCTACGGGCTGCGTCGGAACCGGATCGGGCCTTCCGGCCCTCCTACGGGCTACGTGGGAAACCGGATCGGGCCTTCCGGCCCTCCTACGGGCTGCGTCGGAACCGGATCGGGCCTTCCGGCCTCCCTACTGTAGGAGCGGCGGAAGCCGCGATTCGGGGCATGGCGCAGGCTGTACCCGCATCCATTCGCTTCACGAATCGACCACGCTTGTGAACGACGCGTCGTCAGACGCGTTGCGAAACTGAGCGGCAACTGTATCGGGACACTTCGCACGCGTGTTTTCAGCGGTTGTTGCGGGGCCGCGCGCTATGGTAGGTCTGTTCATTCTAGGAGGTACCCGCCATGCAAAGGATCGCTTTCCGCTCCGCGCTGCTTGCCGCAGCCGTGGGGTTCTCTTCGCTCGCCTTCGCGGCGACCGCGCAAACAACCGGCACGCCCCCGCCGTTTTCCCCGACCGCCAATATGCCAGCGTCGGCCTCCTCATCGGGCTGGATGCACCATGGCAACAACATGGCGGCGTCAGGTTCCTCGTCGGGCTGGATGCATCATGGCAACAACATGGCGGCGTCAGGTTCGTCATCGGGCTGGATGCACCACGGCATGAAGCACGGGATGGAACATCGCGGCTTTCACCACGGCGAGATGGGCATGTGGAAGAAGCTCGATCTCACCGACACCCAGCGCAACAACATCCAGCAGATGATGCGCCAGGAGCGTACCCAGGCGCAGCCTCAAATGAAGGATCTGATGCAAAAGCGGATGGCGTTCGAGAATGCGACACCCGGCAGTTCCGAATACCGCACCGCCGCCGATCAGCTCGAGCAGGCCGAAGCCCACGCCGCGCGCGAGCGCGTTACCCGTCAGGCCGACATGCGCACGAAGATCTACAACATGCTGACGCCGGAACAGCACGACAAGCTTGCCAGCCTGCGCAGCGAGCGTCAGAGCAGGATGCAGAACATGCACAACCGGCATACCGGTCAAGCGTGGAGCCATTCCGGGCATACCAAGAGCTCCAGCGCCACCAGTTCCGCCGCGCACAACGCCACCCAGCAGCCCGCTTCCTCCGCGAGCTCGGGCATGCAGAATGAGCCCGCTTCGGGCACAAGCTCAGGATGAACCCCGAGCACGAACCCTCTTCTGCCACGAGTTCGCAGGTGAACCATCAGAACGAGCCCGTCCCCGCGGTCAGCACTGGCGCACAGCCGTAACCCTGCGCTTCGGCAGCTACAGAAGGCCGCCTCCCGGGACGGCCGTCTGAGCAACTCAATCGCGCAGCAGGCCTTGTACCGTTTTGCGGTAGCGCGCGGCAATCCGCCCTTCATCGCGGTGCCGGAAATCGCGCACGACCCATTCGCCACCCACCAGCACGTCGCGCACCAGGGGTGTGTTGCCCGCGAACAGTAAGCTGTCGATCACGTCGGCTTCTCCGCGTGCCGCGAGCAGCGGCGAGGCGTCGTCGAGCAAGAGCAGTCCATCGACATCCGCATCTTCGAAGGCGGATAGACCCGAGGCCTGCCGCCCGCCCTGCAACGCCGCGTTCCACAAGACTTCGCCGACGCTGGCGCCGGGCGCGCGTGCCGCGATGTTCCGGCGGCGCGTCACCAGCCGCTGTCCGTATTCGAGCCAGCGCAACTCCTCGACCGGCGATACGGAGATGTGCGAATCGGAGCCGACGCCGAACGCGCCGCCTGCGTCGAGGTAGCCGGCAAGCGGAAACAGACCGTCGCCCAGATTGGCTTCGGTGGTCGGACACAGCCCCGCCACGGCGCCGGATTTCCCGATCGCGCGCATCTCGGCATCCTCCACGTGGGTCGCATGCACGAGGCACCAGCGTGCGTCGACATCCGCGTGGTCGAACAGCCACTGCACGGGGCGCGCGTTGCGGATGCCGAGACAATCCTGCACTTCGCCGATCTGCTCGGCGATGTGGATGTGGATCGGGCATGTTTTTGCAAGCGGAGAATCCAGCACCTCGCGCATCGCTGCTTCCGGCAACGCGCGCAGCGAATGCAGCGCGACCCCGACGTGCAGCGTGTTCGACTCGACCGCGCGCAGCGATTCCAGCAACCGCAGGTACGCGTCCACGGAAAGTCCGAAGCGTCGCTGGCGTTCCGACAAGCGCCGCCCGTCGAAGCCACCGGTCATGTACAGGACCGGCAACAGCGTCAGCCCGATGCCGGCTTCACGCGCCGCTTCGAGGATCGCTCGCGACATTGCAGCCGGATCCGCATACGCGTTTCCGTCGGGTGCGTTGTGCAGGTAGTGGAATTCACAGACGTGGGTGTAACCCGCCTTCAGCATCTCGACGTAGAGTTGCGTCGCGATTGCGCGCAATTCATCCGGACCGATGCGCGATGCGAATGCGTACATCGTCTCGCGCCAGGTCCAGAAGCTGTCGTGGGAGGTCAGGCCAGGGATGGCCGTCTTTTGACCTTCGCCCTCCGGGATGAACGCATTGGCATTCGGCCGACGGCGTTCCGCCAGGCCCGCCATCGCGCGCTGGAACGCGTGCGAGTGCAGGTTTGGCATTCCGGGCAGCACGAATTGTGCGTGTACCTGCTCGCCCGACCCGTTTTCGACCCGCGCGTCGCGACGCCATCCTCGCGACGTCCACAGGTGATCTGCATGCAACATGTCCACTCCCGTCATTGATCGGTCGTGCACGAAGGCTAGCCGCGTGCCAGCGCCAGCGCCAGCGCAAGCGCAAGCGCAAGCGCGGTTGGACAGCGCCGTTGGCGCGCCAGTCGAGCGCGCGGTCATAATGGCATCGTGCAACCTGCCGCCGAACATACGCCGCGCCTCGTGGTGCGCAACACGACCGAGGACGACATTCCGCAGATCGTGGCGCTGGGCAAGCGCGTCTACGGGCCGGGGTTCGGGTACTCGCCGGAAATGGTGGCCGGCCAGCTCGCGCATTTTCCGCAAGGACAGTTCGTGGCCGTGTACGACGATCGGGTGATCGGCTATTGCGTGACCTTCCGTATTTCGGAAACGCTCGCGATGGCGCCGCACACCTGGAACGAGATCACCGGCGGCGGATTCGCCTCGCGCCACGATCCCGATGGCGACTGGCTGTACGGCATGGACGTCGGCGTCGATCCGGACCGCCGAGGCATGCGGATCGGCCGACGATTGTATGGCGCGCGCAAGCGACTGTGCCAGCGGCTGCGACTGCGCGGGATCGTGTTCGGCGGACGCCTGCCCGGGCTCGCCAAACGCGCAAAGAAATACGTGACGCCGCAGGATTACCTGCGGGCGGTGATCGACGGTCGCCAGCGCGATCCGACCCTGAGCTTCCAGTTGCGCAACGGTTTCGAAGTCATCGGGCTGCTCGACAATTACCTGCCGTATGACCGCGATTCGCTGGGCTATGCGGCGCACCTGGTGTGGCGCAACCCGCGCCGCCTCGACCATCCGGACATTCCGCCGCATTCGGCCACCCGGCTGCCAGACGTGATCCGGCTTGCCACCGTCCAGTACCAGCAGCGGCGGATCAGGGACTTCGATGAGTTTGCGACACAGGTGGAATATTTCACCGACATTGCCGCCAACTACGAAGCCGACTTCGTGGTGTTTCCGGAATTGATGACGCTGCAGTTGCTCTCGATCGAGAACGCGCCGTTGTCGCCGGTGGACGCGATCCTCAAGCTGTCCGAATACACGCCGCGGGTGAAAGCGCTGTTCGGCGACTTGGCGGTGCGTCGCAACATCAACATCATCGCCGGTACACACCCGACCCGTACCGACGACGGGGGCGTCCGCAACGTCTGTTACGTATGCCTGCGCAACGGTTCGACCCACGAGCAGGTCAAGCTGCACATCACGCCCAACGAGCGCACCTGGTGGGGCATCACCGGCGGCGATGTCGCCCGCACCGTCCCGACCGATTGCGGCGCGATCGGCGTCTGCGTGTGCTACGACATCGAGTTCCCGGAAGTCGCGCGGCACCTGATCGACCAGGGCGCGCTGATCCTGTTCACGCCTTTCTGCACCGACACCCGCGAGGGTTACTTGCGCGTGCGTTATTGCGCGCAGGCGCGTGCGATCGAGAACCAGTGCTACGTGGTGCTGTCCGGCAACTGCGGCAATCTTCCCGGCGTCAACAACTTCGACATCCAGTACGCGCAGAGCTGCATCCTGACACCGTGCGATTTCCCGTTCTCGCGCGACGGCATTGCCGCCGATTCCACCCCGAACTCGGAAACGGTGCTGTTCGCGGACCTGAGACTCGAGGATCTGGCGCGCGCGCGCAACAATGGCACCGTGCAGAACCTGAAAGACCGCCGCCACGACCTCTACCAGTTGCGCTGGCCGTCCCGACCATGAGCGCAAGCCACGATCCACGCCGCACCCGGGAAGCGCAGTGGGATCACCTCTTCCTCGATTGCACGCTCGCCACCATGGCAGACGAGGCGGATCGCGCAGTGATCGAGCACGGCGCGCTCGCGTGGCGCGATGGATCCATTGTCTTCCTCGGACCGATGTCGGAGCTTCCCGGCGCTCCGGATGCGCTGGCGCGGCATTCCGAATCGTTGCACGGCGCGCTGGTCACCCCGGGTCTCGTCGATTGCCACACGCACCTGGTTTTTGCCGGCGACCGCGCCGGCGAGTTCGAGCAACGTCTGGAAGGCGCCAGCTACGAAGACATCGCGCGCGCCGGCGGAGGGATCCTGTCCACCGTGCGCGCCACGCGTGCAGCATCCGAGGAGGACTTGTTCGCGCAATCGGTGTCGCGGGCACGCGGGCTCCTGCACGGGGGCGTGACCACGCTCGAGATCAAATCCGGCTACGGGCTGGACCTCGAAGCCGAACTGAAGATGCTGCGTGTCGCGCGCCGGATCGGCAAGGTGCTCGGCATCACGGTCAAGACCACGTTCCTCGGCCTGCACGCGCTGCCATCGGAATTCAGGGATCGTCGCGCGGAATTCGTCGCGGCGGTGTGCGACGAATGGTTGCCACGCGCCGCGGAAGAAAACCTGGCCGATGCCGTGGACGCGTTCTGCGAAGGCATCGCCTTCACACCCGACGAAGTGCGCCGCTGCTTCGAGCGCGCAAGTGAACTCGGGCTTCCAGTGAAGCTGCACGCGGATCAGTTGTCCGATCTCGGCGGCGCCGCGCTGGCGGCTTCTTTCCATGGACTCTCCGCCGACCACCTCGAATGCGCGGGCACGGATGCAGTCGAGGCGATGGCGCGCTCCGGCACCGTCGCGGTGCTGCTGCCGGGCAGTTTCTACGCGCTCCGCGAAACCAGGCTGCCTCCAATCGATGTGCTGCGCGAGCGCAACGTGCCGATGGCGATCGCAACCGACCTCAACCCCGGCACCTCGCCGCTGCGCTCGCTGCGTCTCGCGATGTCGATGGCCTGCACCCTGTTCCGCCTGACCCCCGGGGAAGCGTTGCGCGGGGTCACCGTGAATGGCGCACGCGCGCTGGGCGTTGCCGATCGCGGCGTGCTCGCCAAAGGCGCGCGCGCCGACATCGTGATCTGGGACGCGCGCCATCCCGCCGAACTCGCCTATTGGATCGGCGGCGCACTGGCGGCGCGGGTATTCGTCGGCGGCAGCGAAGTTTCGTAGGCTTTCGCTTCGGGTAGGCCGGCAAGGCCGAAGGCCGGAGCCGGCCGTCAAACGCACTGGCAGGAATGCCGGCTCCGTCGCTGCGCTCCTTGAGCCAGCCTACGCAATTACGCTCCCTCCCCTTCAAGGGGAGGGCTGCGGTGGGAATGGGTTTTCCGCGACATGGCCCGCGCGAACTTCAACCGGCAGTCTTCTTCGCCGCCATCGCTTGGCTCCCTCCCCTTCAAGGGGTTGGGGTGGGAATGGGTTTTCCGCGACATGGCTCGCGCGAACTGCAACCGGCCGTCTTCTTCGCCGCCATCGCTTACGCTCCCTCCCCTTCAAGGGGAGGGCTGGGGTGGGGATGGGTTTTCCGCGACATGGCCCGCGCGAACTTCAACCGGCAGTCTTCTTCGCCGCCATCGCTTACGCTCCCTCCCCTTCAAGGGGTTGGGGTGGGAATGGGTTTTCCGCGACATGGCTCGCGCGAACGTCAACCGGCAGCCTTCTTCGCCGCCATCGCTTACGCTCCCTCCCCTTCA
>JBOHYT010000361.1:0-7131 GCA_050738055.1 Rhodanobacteraceae bacterium | reverse complement strand
AATGCGCCAGCCGAGGGAAACGCACGACCCGGTTTCCGGGCCGACTGATCAGCTTCTCAACCCCGTGCCGGGGCGGGCGTTCGCGAAGAAACAAGAACTTGCGGAATTTGTTTCTCAAGAGCTTTTTACCACGGATTTGCACGGGTGCACACGGATAAAGGCTTTCGATCCGTGTGATCCGTGTCGATCCGTGGTAAAGGTTTCCTGATTTGCAACAAGGATTTACGTGTTGCTTCTTGGAAGGCTGGACGACGATTCACTGGCCGAGCTCCTGGCGCGTCAACGCGGCACGCAGGAACTCCGGCTGCGCGAGCGCAGCACGATGGATGTCAGCATTGTAGTAACGGGTCGCAAACGGTTTGCGGGTCACGTCGCGTTCGCGGAAGCTCGCGAGATCACCGCCCTTGCGCGCCATCGTGCAACTCCACCAGCCGGTCGGATAACAAGGCTGCGGGAATGGCAGGGTGCGGGTCGCGCTGAAACCGACCTCGCGCATGGCCGTGTGCATGGACCGGATGAGCTCGAGCAACACCAGCGGCGACTCCGACTGCTGTACCAGGATGCCGCCTTCGCCGAGCGCGCGGAGGCAGCTCGCGTAGAACTTTGCGTTGAACAGGCCTTCTGCCGGACCGACCGGATCGGTCGAATCGACGATCACGACATCCAGCGATCCCGGCGCGGTGTCCGCCACGTACCGGATGCCGTCGTCGAACCGCAAGGTCGCGCGCGGATCGGCATTGGATTCGCACAACTCGGGAAAATGTTTTTCGGCGAGACGTGTCACCCGTTCATCGATCTCGACCTGCACCGCCGATTGCACTTCCGGATGACGCAGCACCTCGCGCAACGTGCCGCAGTCGCCGCCGCCGATGATCGCGACGTTGCGCGGCGCGGCGTGGGTGTACAGCGCCGGATGGGCCATCATTTCGTGATACAGGAAGTTGTCGCGCGTGGTGAGCATGATGCAGCCGTCGATCACCATCAGGTTGCCCCAGTCGCTGGTCGCGTACACCTCGATGTGCTGGTACGGCGTCTTTTCGTCCGCCAGTTTTTCGCCGACGCGATAACCGATCGACGAACCGGAAGCCTCGTGTCGCTCGATGAACCAGTTGCGGGACGGCATGCGCAAAACCTCGATGACCGGCCTTGGATTGTAACGGTCATGTTCCGGTGCGGCGCTACAATCCGCGTTTTGCCTGGACTCTGGAACCCGCGATGGCACAGGACTGGAGCCTCGACGACGCTCGCGAGACCTACTCGATCGCGCACTGGAGCGACGGCTACGTCGACATCGATGCGCGCGGACGTGCACAGATGCGTCCGCGCGGCGCGGCCGGTCCCGCCATCGCGCTGGAGGATGCCATCGCGCGCGCCAGGGACATGGGCTTGCGCCTGCCGCTATTGCTGCGCTTTCCGGACATCCTCATCGACCGCCGCGAGAAGCTGCGCGCCGCGTTCGACGCCGCGATGCGCGCGCACGACTATCCGGGCGGCTATACCGCGCTGTATCCGGTCAAGGTCAACCAGCAGCGCGCGGTCGCGGGTACGCTGGCAGGCGGCGAGGGTCCTTCGACCGGGCTCAGGACAGGCCCTTCGACGGAGCTCAGGACAGGCTTCGGCCTGGAAGCCGGCTCCAAGCCGGAGCTGCTCGCGGTGCTTGGCCTCGCCGAACCCGGGTCGCTGGTCGTGTGCAACGGCTACAAGGACGCCGACTACATCCGCTTGGCGCTGATCGGCCGCAAGCTCGGCATCGACGTCGTGATCGTGATCGAGAAGCCGTCCGAGCTCGAACACGTGATCGCCGAATCGAAAGCGCTGGAGATCGAACCGAAACTCGGCGTGCGCGTGCGCCTCGCCTCGATCGGCGCCGGCAAGTGGCAGAACACCGGTGGCGACAAGAGCAAATTCGGACTCACGCCCGCGCAATTGCTGGATCTGGTGCAACGGCTGCGCGACGCCAAGCTGACGCACACGATGCGCTTGTTGCATTTCCACATGGGCTCGCAGATTTCCAACCTGCGCGACATCGGTGCCGGGATGCGCGAAGCGGTGCGGCATTTCGCCGAATTGCGTGCAGCAGGATTGCCGCTGGATCACGTGGATGTCGGCGGCGGACTCGGCGTCGACTACGAGGGCACGCGCTCGCGCGGCGAGTGCTCGATCAACTACGACCTCGAGCAGTACGCCGACGCGATCGTGGCGCCGCTGGCGTCCGCGTGCGCGGAGTGGAAGCTCGATCCGCCGCATGTGCTCACCGAGTCGGGGCGCGCGATGACCGCGCACCACGCGGTGCTGGTCGTGAACGTCAGCGAGGTCGAAGCCGCGCCCGATGGAAGGGTGCCTGCGGTCGCCGACCACGAACCGCCGGTATTGCACAGCCTGCGCGACACGCTGGCTGCGCTGGACAGCCGCCCGGTGCGCGAGGTGTGGCAGGACGCGCAGCAGTACCTGGGCGAAGGGCAGTTGCTGTATGCGCAGGGCCAACTCGACCTCGCGCAGCGCGCGAAACTCGACGCGCTGTTCCACGCGATCGCGCTGGGCGTGCGCCGGCGCCTGAAACCCGACGAACGCTCGCACCGCGAGATCATCGACGCGCTCGATGTGAAGCTGGTCGACAAGGTTTTCTGCAACTTCTCGGTGTTCGAGTCGACCCCCGACGTGTGGGCGATCGACCAGATCTTCCCGATCATGCCGTTGACGCGGCTCGATGAGAAACCGACCCGGCGCGGCACGCTGGCGGACCTCACCTGCGATTCCGACGGCCGCATCGACGTGTATGTCGAAGCCGGCGACCTCGACGTCAGCCTGCCGTTGCATGAATTGCGGCCGGGCGAACCGTACCGGCTCGGCATTTTCCTGGTTGGTGCGTACCAGGAAACTCTCGGCGACATCCACAATCTCTTTGGCGACACCGATGCGGTGAACGTGCGGATCGACAGCGATGGATTCACGCTGGACGGCGCCCGTCGTGGCGACTCCGCCGACATGCTGCTCGACTACGTCGGTTACCGTCCCGATGATCTGCGCGCGGCGTACCGACAGAAACTCGACTTGGCGGGATTGTCGGGCGACGCAGCCAAGTCCGTCGCGACCGCACTGGAAGCCGGGCTTACCGGCTACACCTACCTGCGGGAAGCGTGAGCTTCAGGCAACGCGCGCAACCACGGACATCTTGGCCATCGATGGCCGGTCGCTGAGCTCCAGTGGACTCGTCCCTCAACCTTCCCGGGCAACCTGCAATCCCGCCGCCGACTGGCTGGTCGGCATCATCTCGATGCGGTTGACGTTGAGGTGCGCCGGCAGGTTGGCGATCCACCAGACCGTGTCGGCAATATCGGCGGCCGTGATCGGGTGGGCGCCGGCATACAGCTTGTCGGACGCGGCCCGATCGCCGCCGGTGCGCACCAGCGTGAATTCGGTTTCGGCCATGCCGGGCTCGACGTTGGTCACGCGCACGCCCGTTCCGTGCAAATCGCACCGCAGACCGGCCGAGAACTGGGTGACGAAGGCCTTGGTGGCGCCGTACACGTTGCCGCCCTTGTACGGGTAGGTGCCGGAAATCGAGCTGATGTTGACGATGGCGCCGCGGCGTTCGATCAAGCGCGGCAATGCCAACCGCGTCAAGATCGCCAGCGCGGTGACGTTGGTGTCGATCATCTGCCGCCATTGCGTGAGGTCGCAGTCCTGTGCCTTGGCCGTGCCGAGCGCGAGACCGGCGTTGTTGACCAGCAAGTCGATGCCGCTGAAGTTCCCGGGCAGCGCGTCGAGGGCGTCGCGCATCGCGGCTTCGTCGCGCATGTCGAACGCGCACGTGTGCACGTGATCCGCACCGAAGCGCTCGACCAGTCGTGCGAGTCGTTCCGCGCGGCGCGCACATGCGACGACGCGCCAGCCGTTTTCCGCGAACTTCGCCGCGATCGCGGCACCGAATCCGGCCGAGGCGCCGGTGGCGAGCAAGGTCTTGGTGGTCATCAGCCCATTGTAGGAGCGGCGGAAGCCGCGACCGCGTTGCCACGTGGCAGGAGCGGCGGAAGCCGCGACCGTGCCGCCCCGCGATCGAGATCGCGGATCGAGATCGCGACTTCCGTTGCTCCTACCTCTCGATCGCGACTTCCGTCGCTCCTACTTCTCTTTCAAGGGAATCGCGTGGATGCCCGCGCCGGAGAGTTGCTTCTGCACGTCCTGGAGTTTGGTCGCCGAGGCGAACGGACCGATGCGGACGCGGTTCCAGACCTGGCCATCGAGCGTCACGGTCTGCACGTGCGCGGTGAATCCCTGCAAGGCCAGTTTTGCCTTCATCGCATCGGCGTCGCTGGCGTTGGGGAACGCGCCGACCTGCAACACATAGCCTCCCGGCGAAGCTACCGTGGCCTGGGCGGCCGCGCCCGCGCTGGCCGGTGCGGACGAGCTGGCATTGTTGGCTGCCGCCGCCTTCTGTTGCTCGGCCTTGGCCATCGCGGACAGCTCGGCGTTCGGGATCACGACCTCCTTCTCGGGCAGCACCTTGTAGAAGTCGAACTGCGAGGCGCTGGATGCCGCGCTGCTGCCGGCGATCCCCGGCGAGCTGCCTTGTTCCGCGACCGCGCCGGGATTGGCCTGCGGCTGGTCGTTGCGGCGCAGGTTGGGCATGTGTCCGCTGAAGAACACGATCAGCATCACGACGACGCCCACCACCACGCCGCTGAGGAACAACCCCCAACCCGGAACACCCGAGCCGCCATTGCGTACTGCCTGTTTGCCGTTGCGCTGCGTTGCCACTGACGTTCCTCTATACCGGTTTTGCCCGTGCGACCCGCACGGGTCGCGTGAAGGGTCGAAAGGGGATTACTGCTTCACGCCCTTCCAGTCAAGCGACCGCCGGACATGCGTCGAGGCAGTCTGACGGTGCTGGCATGAATGAAGGTCGCGCGCACGGAGCGATACCCGGCGGGCAGCCCCGCGTTTCGTCACGACATCCGTCACATCGATTCGGGCGCCGAGGCGCCGAGCATCCCCAATCCGTTGGCGAGTACCTGGCGGGTCGCGTAGGCCAGCGCCACGCGCGCATTGCGCAAGCCCTCGTCTTCCACCAGGAATTGTTCTGCGTTGTACCAGACGTGGAACGCGCCGGCCAGTTCGCGCAGGTATTGTGCCAGCAGATGCGGTTCGTGGTTGCCGGCCGCGGCTTCCACGATTTCCGGGAAGCGCGAGATCTCCACCATCACCGCGCGCGCGTGTTCGCCCTGCAGGCGGCCGAGGTGCGTCAGCGCCTTGTGCTGCTCGAACACGATCGAGCGCTCGTGCATCTGCCGGTGCACCGAACACACCCGCGCGTGCGCGTACTGGATGTAATAGACCGGATTGTCATTGGTCTGCGAACGCGCCAGATCAATGTCGAACACCAGTTGCGAGTCGCTCTTGCGCGCGACCATGAAATAACGGGTGGCGTCGAGCCCCGCCATGTCGATCAGGTCGCGCAGCGTGACGTAGCTGCCGGCACGCTTGGAAATCTTCACTTCCTCGCCGCCCTTCATGACCGTGACCATCTGGTGCAGCACGTATTCCGGCCAATCCTTCGGGATGCCGATGTCGAGGGCCTGGAGTCCGGCGCGCACCCGCGCCAGCGAGCCGTGGTGATCGGCGCCGAGTTCGGTGATGGCGCACTTGTAGCCGCGTTCCCATTTGGACAGGTGATAGGCGACATCCGGCACGAAATAGGTCCAGGTGCCATCGGACTTGCGCATCACCCGGTCCTTGTCGTCGCCGAACTCGGTGGCGCGCAGCCACAGCGCGCCGTCGGCTTCGTAGGAATGCCCTTGTGCGGCGATCCGGTCCACCACCCGCAGCACGTCGCCCTCGGTGTATAGCGACGATTCGAGGAAATACGTGTCGAACTGCACGCCGAAGGTCCGCAGATCCTCGTCCTGTTCGTGTCGCAGCCATGCCACGGCGAAGTCGCGGATTGCGTCGAGGTCTTCGGGGTCCTGCTTGGCGGTTACGCGATAGCCGGTCGCCTCGGGCGCCGCCTCGGCCAGCTCGTCCTTCCGGAATTCGCGGGTGTATTCGCGGAGGTAATTGCCGCGCGCACTGCCTGCGCGCACGGTCGCGCCCCCCATGTAGTCGCGCGCGACATCGCGGATGTACTCGCCGCGATAGCCGTCGGCAGGCCAGCGCGGATCGTCGGGCTCGATGCCCTGGATGCGTGCCTGCACCGACAGCGCGAGATTCTGGATCTGTGCGCCGGCATCGTTGTAATAGTATTCGCGATACACCTTCCAGCCGGTCGCCGAATGCAGCCGCGCCAGCGTGTCGCCGATCGCGGCGGCGCGGGCGTGGCCGACGTGCAGCGGCCCGGTCGGATTGGCCGAGACGAACTCGATGCCGACCGCGCGACCCGCACCGGCGTGACTGTGGCCATAGTTGGCGCCTTCGTGCAAGACGCGACGGACTTCGTCGTGCCAAGCGGCGTCGGTGATGAAGAAATTGATGAATCCGGGCCCGGCGATTTCGACGCGTTCGACGAGTTCGCTGTCCGGAAGCGCGGCCACGATCATCGTCGCCACGCCGCGCGGCTTGCGATCGAGGGTCTTCGCGAGCAGCAGCGCCGCATTGCACGCGAAGTCGCCGTGTTCGCGCGAACGCGTGCGCTCGATCACGAAATCGTGGGACGGCACGTCGATCACGCCGTCCCGGTGCAGGCTCTCCAGCGCGCGCAGCAACAGGGCTTCCAGGGCGTCTTTCACGGGCGTGGCCATCACACGGCAGCGGACCTCTCATCGTAGCGCAGCCACCGGGGCCGGCCAAACCACGGCTTGTGGATAACTTGGTGGATACCCGACTTCGGAGTCCAAGCGAGGCGGCTTCGAAGGCCGCGTTATGCCACGAGTCAGCCAAGGAACTCTTTTATTTACAGCGGCCTGTGGCTTAATTAACGAAAGTACGCTAAAAGTAACGGCCAAGCGCTTGTGGAATCGTGCTGTGAATAACTGATCGTCAACCCTCTCAGATCAATCCGCGCGCGGCCATCGAAGTCGGTTCGCCGGTGCCGACCACCAGGTGATCGAGGACCCGCACCCCGACGAGCTGCAGTGCGTCGCGAAGCTGGCGGGTGATGTTGCGGTCCGCGGCCGAGGGTTCGGCGACCCCGCTCGG
>JBOHYT010000360.1:0-2570 GCA_050738055.1 Rhodanobacteraceae bacterium | reverse complement strand
GCCGACAAGGCGCGCGTCGCGCCGCTGGTCGCCGCGATCGAAGCCAAGGGCTGGTCGGTGTGGTGGGACCCCGAGATTTCCCCGGGCCGCGAGTTCGACGACGAAATCGACATTGCGCTGCAGGCTGCCAAGTCCGTGCTGGTCGTGTGGACGCCGACCTCGGTCGCGTCGCGCTGGGTGCGCGGCGAGGCGCGCGACGCCGCCGAGCGCGGCCTTCTGGTTCCCGTGCGGTTCGAACACGCGCGACTGCCGATCGATGTGCGCGCGATCCATACCACCGACCTCGATGACTGGGGCGAGGACCCGGCGAGTGCGCAGGTGCAGGAATGCCTGCGCGCTCTGGCCGCGATGATCGCGCGCACGCAGGCGGCCGCGGACGCACAAAAATTCTCGGCGGCACCGCAGGCGGAAAAACCTTCCAAAAGGTTCTCGGTCTGCGTACTGCCGTTCACCAACATGAGCGGCGAACCGGAGCAGGAATACTTCAGCGACGGCATCACCGAGGACATCATCACCGACCTCAGCAAGGTTTCGGCACTGCGCGTGATCTCGCGCAACAGCGCGTTCATGTACAAGGGCAAGAACGTGGACCTGCCCAAGGTTGCGCGCGAACTGAAAGTCACCCACGTGCTGGAAGGCAGCGTGCGCAAGGCCGGCGGCCGGGTACGGATCAGCGCGCAACTGGTGGATGGCGAGAACAACGGCCACGTCTGGGCCGAGCGCTACGACCGCGACGCCAGCGACATCTTCGCGATCCAGGACGAAATCTCGCAGGCCATCGTCAAGGCGTTGCGCCTCCGCTTGCTGCCCGAGGAGAAAAAGGCCATCGAGCGGCGCGGCACCGAAAGTGCCGATGCTTATAACCTCTATCTGATGGCGCGGCAGGCCTACGTAACCAGTCCAGAAATGGACGAGCACTCGGCGCAGGCCATCGTTCGGTTGTGCGAGCGCGCCACCGAGATCGACCCGCGTTACGCGCAGGCCTGGGCCTTGATGGCCGCCGGCTACAAACAGCTGCGCGACGTACGCGGCGGCCAGCTCAAGGAAGGCATGGCCGCGGTGGACAGAGCACTCGCGTTGGATGCGAGCTTGGGTGAAGCGCACGCGGTCAAGGCGCAACTTCTGCAATTCGATGGCAATACGGACGCGGCTGCGGCAGAAACCGACATCGCACTCACGCTCGATCCGGACTCCTACGAAGTGAATCGCTCGGCTGGCCGGTTGAACTACCAGTTGCAACGATTCGATGACGCGATTCGCTTCTATGAAAAAGCGGTAGCGTTGATGGAGGCGGACATCAATTCTGCGGCCATGCTGGTCAGTTGTTACACCGCCGTGGCCGATGCTGCCGGCACCCGTCGCGCTGCGGAGCTGACTCTCAAGCGCGCGGAAGTGATCTTGGCACACGACCCGAACAACACCTCAGTCATCGCCTACAGCGTTGACGCACTGGCAGCGCTGGGAGAAGCCGAGCGCGCCAAGGCGCGCGTGGAGCGCGCGCTGCTGATCGACCCCGACAACTGGAACATGCGCTACAACTTCGCCTGCATGCTGAGCGTGCGCCTCAGGGACAAGGACGCCGCGTTGGATATGCTTGTGCCGTTGTTCGAAACGATTTCAGATGCGTTTCTGCCTTACGCCAAGGCGGATCCGGATTTCCAGTTCTTGCGAGACGACCCGCGCTATGCGGCGATGGTCGCCACCGCCGAAGCGCGCCTCGCGGCGGCCAAGGATGCGGTGCCGCCCGGGGCCAAGCAACCCGCACGGGGATAGGGTGCGCGGGGCGAGAGCGGCGCGGGATCCCATTCGCACCATCCTCGGCTCGCGCAGAGCGAGACCGTCGTGACGACTCCCACTGACGCGTCCGGGCAGGCGTTTGCTTGCTCCTTCCCCCTCAGGGGGAAGGTTGGGATGGGGTGGGTCTCGCAGCGGGAAAGTCGCGGGTGGCCACGCACGCACATCCAACCCATCCCCACCCAACCCTCCCCTTGAAGGGGAGGGCTTGCACATCGCCCGCACCCCACCATTCGTAGCGTGCCGTAGGGCGGGTCAAGACCCGCCCTACATCTTCCCCGCCTCCAGCGGCCGCTGGCGGTTCATCACGGCCCACTCGACGTGCTCGGCGAGCGAGGCCTCTCCCAGGGCGCGCAGGATTTCCTGTTGCTCCTCGGCATCGTTGGTCTTGTCCAGCGCCGCGCGTGCGTTGCCGAACACGCGTTCCATGAAGCGGTATTGCCGGATCAATTCGCGGTCCGCCTTGCGGAACGAATACGCCTCGCGCACCGCGGCGAAGATCGAGAACACCGCCATCACCACGATCCAGTCGTTCTTCACGTCGGTCGAGAGCCGGTGCACCAGCACCGCCAGCATCACGCTGATCAAAATACCGGCCAGCAGACACAGCGCGCCGAGCGCCTCGTTGATGCGGTGGGTGCGCTCGCGCTGCCCGGTGCGGGCCCGGTAGTAGCCAAGCTCGCCGTGGCCCTCGTCGCCAACCCAGTCGTCGATCACGCCGCGCAAGGTCGCCGTGTCGGGGGCGGTGGGAGACGGGTCGTCCGAGAGTCCCGCGC
>JBOHYT010000359.1:0-2167 GCA_050738055.1 Rhodanobacteraceae bacterium | reverse complement strand
CCGAATTTGTCGATCACCCCGGCGCGGTCCATGCTCGTATGGCTCATGGTGTTGACCAGCGTCACGCGCGGGCCGACCAGTTGCGCGAAGTCCTTGTCGCCGGTCGACACCTCGACGTCGATGCCGTCGCCGGCGGCGTGCGTGGCCAGGGTGCCGATCACGTCGTCGGCCTCCACGCCCGGCACATTGAGGATCGGAAACCCGAGCGCCTCGACGATCGCGAGCATCGGCTGGACCTGGGCCCGCAGGTCGTCGGGCATCGGCGCGCGGGTGGCCTTGTATTCGGGATACAGCGCGTCGCGAAAGGTCGGGCCGGGCGCATCGATGACGAACGCGGCGAAATCGGGCTGCTCATTCAGGATCGCTCGAAGCATGCCGACCACCCCGAACAACGCGCCGGTCGGTTCGTCCGCGGCGTTCGTGAGTGGCGGCAAGGCATGAAAGGCGCGGTACAGGTAACTGGAACCGTCGACGAGCGTCAGCTTGGCCATTCGCGGATTGTCGCATGCACGCACCTGCACGCCGTGGTCACGGGTGGCGTGTATGCTGGTTGCCGAAGGAAACGATGAGGAGGCAGATCGTGAAAATGCGTGTGGGGTGGGTGCTGGCGGCAACGATCCTGGCGATTCCTGCGGCGGGTGCGCAGACGGTGCTGGCCGGTTCTTCCACGGCGCCGCCGCCCGGATCGGCGCTGCCGCCACCCGGCATCAACGAGCCGGGCGCGAAGCCGCAAGCCGTGCCGCTGCCCAACACCGGGATTCCGCCGTCGGTGGCGCCGGCCGCCCGCGAGCAGGGCGTGAAAGGGCGCAATGCCGACCCCAACGCGGAGGTGACCGTGCACACCGACGCCGCCGGCGACACCATCCAGGAATACCGCCGCGGCGGAGAGGTCTACATGGTGCGGATCACGCCCAAGCACGGGCTCACGCAAACCTACCACTACGACAGCCCCAACGGCAGCCTGGTGCACAACCCGAATCTCGGCCCGGTGTCGCCCGTGTATTACGACATCTACAAATGGGGCAAGCCGCGCCCACCTGCGAGCGGGGAAAGCGTCGCGCAGCCGGCTCAGGCGTCCAGCTCGGGGTAATGGCGGAAGATTCCGTGGTTGTTGAACGCGATCCGCCGCGTCGAGGAAAGATAGGCAGCGATGTTCGGACGCGCCCCGACCCGCTCGTGCAGTTCCGTGCACAACGGCAGTTCGCGTTCAAGCTGACGCATCGCGCGGGGAAAGGCGTAGCGCAGGCCCGCGATGATCTGGAACAGTGACAGGTCGGCGTAGCTGACCGCGCTGCCGGTCAGGCAACGCTGGCGGCCGCGGCGGTTTTCCGCCAACACCCGCTCGAACCAGCCCAGGAATTTCGGCAGGCGTTCGCGCCGCAGGTGCGCGCTGCGCCGTTTTGCTTCCTCGCGCTGGTCGTCGTAAAAGAGCGAGCCCGCGATCGGGTGGTGGACGTCGTGGATTTCGGCGACGAGGTCGGTGATCGTCAGTTGCAACTGGTGCGTCCACAGGCGTGTGCCCTCATCGCGCGCACACAAGCCGAGGCGCGGGCCGAGGAACAGCAGGATATTGGCGGTCTGCCCGATCAGGCGGCGGCCCGCCTTGAGGAACGGCGGCGCGAACGACGGGTGGCCGACCGACGGTTCCTCCATCCAGCGCTGCAGCGCCGCCGCGCCGCCGCCGGATCCTTCCGGCAGCCGCGCTACGTCGACGTAATCGGCGGCGGCGTCTTCGAGCGCCAGGCGCACGAACTCGCCGCGTCCCTGGATGCCCGGCCAGTAGTAGAGCTCATACCGCATTGGTCGAACCCTCGCGGAACCTCAGAGTGGTTTGAACGCATCGCGAGCGAAGGCAGGTCGCGCGACGCCGGAGCGCAGGCACCGGAGTGTACACGCCCGTACATGAGGATGCCGAGCACCGCCGGCGCGCAAGATGCCGAGCGCAGTTGCTTTCAAGCCGCTCATCAGTGGCGAAAGTGACGCGTCCCGGTAAACACCATCGCCATGCCGTGCTCGTCGGCGGCGTCGATGACTTCCGGGTCGCGGCGCGAACCACCTGGCTGGATCAGCGCGCGCACGCCGACACTGGCGGCGAGGTCGATATTGTCGCGGAACGGGAAGAACGCATCCGAAGCCATTACGCTGTCCTGTGTGGAGAGCTTGGCCT
>JBOHYT010000358.1:0-4141 GCA_050738055.1 Rhodanobacteraceae bacterium | reverse complement strand
CCGATGTAGCCGGGCGAGACGGTATTGACCGTAATACCGAATTTGGCGTTTTCCTGCGCCAATGAAATGGAAAAGCCGTGCATGCCTGCCTTCGCCGCGGCGTAGTTGGCCTGACCGTATTGGCCTTTCTGGCCGTTGATGGAGCTGATCTGGACGATGCGACCCCACTTGCGCGCGCGCATGCCCTCGATGACCTGACGGGTGACGTTGAAGCACGCGTTCAAGTTGGTATTGACCACATCGGTCCACTGCTCGTACGTCATCTTGTGGAAGGTGGTGTCGCGGGTGATGCCGGCGTTGTTGACCAGGATGTCGATGGGGCCGAGCTGCTGTTCGATCTCCTTGACCATGGCCTTGCACGATTCGGGATCGCACACGTCGCCCTTCACCGTCAGCACTTCGATGCCTGCCGATGTCATCGCTTCGCGCCACGCCGCGGTTTTCGCCTCGTTGCGATAGTTGGTGGCGACCTTGTAGCCCATGCGGGCCAGCCGCTTCACGATCGCGGTACCGATGCCGCCGGTGCCTCCCGTAACCAGTGCCACGTGTGCGCTCATGACGGCTCCTTCAGCGTTGGATTCTCGATAGACATCCTACGCGGTATGCCAAACGGGCATTTGTGCTATGCAGCACCCGGGTCCGCCTGCGAGGGCACGCGGTCGGCGGTGCGAAGCGTGACGCGGCGCAGCGGCGCGAGGTCGAAGTCGCGCACCGCCGCGGCCAGTAGTGAGGGTGTGTCGGTGCCGCCACCAAGGCGCTGCCCAAGGAAGTCGAGCGCTCGGCGCAGCGTCGTACCGGGGTCGCTGAGGTTCACCCGTGGCGCATCGGCGGATTTCGACAGCTTGTGGCCTCCTGCATCAACCGCCAGCGGCAGGTGCAGCCAGGTTGGCGTGGGCAAACCGAGCAGGCGTTGCAGCAGGATCTGGCGCGGCGTGGAATCGAGCAGATCGCAGCCGCGCACGACTTCGGTGACGCCATGGAACGCATCGTCGATGACGCAGGCGAGCTGATAGCTCCACCAGCCATCGGCGCGGCGCAGCACGAAATCGCCGACCGCATCGCGCACGTTTTCGCCTTGTGGACCCTGGAGCGCATCGTCGAATTCGATGAAGGCATCGGGGACCCGCAGCCGCCATGCGGGCGTGCGATCGCCGCGCGGCGGAGCCATGCAGTGTCCATCGCGGTGCGGTGCGCCGGCGGCTTCGAGATCGGTGCGGCTGCACCAGCAGGCAAACGCGTGGCCGTCTTCGCGCAGCCGTTGCAGCGCCGCCGCGTACGCATCACCGCGGGTGGACTGGTACAGGGGCGGTCCGTCGCCGTGCAGTCCCAGTCCGTCCAGCGCGGCGAGAATGGATTGCGCCGAGCCCGGCACTTCGCGCGGCGGATCAATGTCCTCGATCCGAACCAGCCACGCGCCGCCCGCCTGTCGTGCGCGCAGCCATCCCGCGAGCGCCGCGACCAGCGACCCGAAATGCAGTTCGCCGGTGGGCGAGGGCGCGAAGCGGCCGCGGTAAACCGTCCTCTCCCGGCGGGCGGTCTGTTGACCACAACGTGATTTGGTCGCAGGTCTGCCCATAAATCGTACGCAGCTTGACCGTCATCCCGGCGAAGGCCGGGATCCATTTTGATGTTGCGGCATCACAGCGACCATGGATCCCGGCCCTTCGACAAGCTCAGGACATGCTTTCTCCGGGATGACGAACTGAAGAACGCGCTTCACCGGCAGATTTGCGGGCTGACGCCGCTGAGATGTGAGCAAGAGACAGCACAGCGGGCGAGGGGGAAATCTGAATCGGCTAGTATGCGGCGGGACCGTCCGCCGCGGCCACCGGATTTTGCCGTGCGCCGCGACCGCGGCCGGAAACTCAAGCCTGGGGTGCCATCGATGAATGCCGTTTCCGGTCTGTTCAAGCAACGCGAACTGACGATCCGCGGGGTGATCATCGGCATCGTGATCACGATCGTGTTTACGGCCGCCAACGTGTACTTCGGGCTGAAGGCCGGCCTGACCTTCTCGACCTCGATCCCGGCCGCGGTGATCTCGATGGCGATCCTGAAGGGCATGCGCGACTCCACGATCCAGGAAAACAACATCGTGCAGACGGTGGCCTCGGCCGCGGGCACCTTGTCCTCGATCATCTTCGTGCTGCCCGGGCTCGTGATCGTCGGCTACTGGACCGGCTTCCCGTTCTGGATCTCGGCCGGCATCTGCGCGACCGGCGGCATCCTCGGTGTGATGTACACGATCCCGCTGCGGCGTGCGCTGGTGACCGATTCGGACCTGCCGTATCCGGAAGGCGTGGCCTGCGCGGAAGTGTTGAAGGTCGGCAGCGCGGGTTCCGAGGATATCGGCCGGATGGGGGAGGCAGAGGAAGTGCCCGTCGCGGCCGACCGGAACGCGCACGAGGCTCCCGATCGCAGCGCGGCGGCCGAAGCCAGCGGGGCCGGTCTGAAAGCGGTGCTGTGGGGTGCGATCATCTCTGCGATCTTCTTCGTCATCGTGCAGACCCGGGTATTCGCCGAGGCCGTCACCGATTATTTCCGGGTCGGCGGCGCGCGCGGCGGCGCCACCGGGTTCGACTTCGGCTTGTCGTTCGCGCTGTTCGCGATCGGGCATCTGGTCGGCCTGTGGGTGGGCGTCGCGATGCTGGTCGGTGCGCTGATCGGCTGGGCGTGGGCGGTCCCGTACTTCACCCATCTTCATTGGGCCGCCGGGCCGGCGATGACCGTCGCGCAGGATGGCTGGAGCAATTACGTCCGCTTCATCGGCGCCGGCACCATCGGCGTCGCCGCGATCTGGACGTTGGCCAAACTCGTGAAGCCGCTGATCAGCGGGCTGGCCGGTGCGTTCCGCGCGTCGCGCGCGCGCAAGACCGGCACGCTGCACGAATTGCCGCTCACCGAGCATGACATGCCGATCGGCACGGTCGGCGTGATTTCGGTGATCTGCTTCATCCCGATCGCTTTCCTGCTGTGGCATTTCTCGATCACCAACGGCCTCGGCGCGGCGGTCGCGACGCTGGTGATCGGCGGCGTGATCTTCGTGGTGCTGTTGAGCTTTCTGGTATCCGCGGTGTGCGGCTACATGGCCGGCCTGATCGGTTCGTCGAACAGCCCGTTATCCGGCGTCGGCATCCTGGTGGTGGTGATCGCCGCACTGCTGCTGGTGTTCGGTGTGAAGCCGTTCCTGCCGGCGGGCGCGGACAGGGCGCTGGTCGCGTTCGCACTGTTCATTACCGCGATCGTGTTCGCGGTCGCCTCGATTGCCAACAACAACCTGCAGGATCTCAAGACCGGTCAATTGGTGAACGCGACGCCGTCGCTGCAGCAGTGGGCGCTGGTGATCGGCGTGCTGATCGGCTCGGTGGTGATCCCGCCGGTACTGGATCTGCTGCAGCACAGCTACGGATTCCTCGGCGCGCCGGGGGCAAACCCCGCGACGGCATTGCCGGCGCCGCAGGCGGGGCTGATCTCGGCACTCGCCAAGGGCGTCATCACCGGCGCGGTGCCGTGGAACATGATCGGCATCGGCGGTGCGATCGGCGTCGCCAACATCATCGTCGACGAATTGCTCGGCCTGTCGAAGAAAAAGGGCACGCCGCGGCTGCCGCCGCTCGCGGTGGGCCTCGGCATCTACCTTCCGACCTCGACCACGCTGATGGTGGTGGTCGGCGCGCTGGTCGGCGCGTGGTTCGACCACCGCGCCGAACGCAAACCGAACACCGAAGGGACCAAACAACTCGGCGTGCTGCTGGCATCCGGCCTGATCGTCGGCGAAAGCCTGCTGGCGGTGATCTTCGCGGCGATCGTGGGCATGAGCGGCATCCAGTCGCCCATCGCCGTGGTCGGCAAGTCGTTCGAGACGCCCTCGATCATCATCGGCGGTGTGGTGTTCGCCATCCTCGTGATCGTGCTGTACCGCTGGATCATCCGAATGGGGCGCGCCACCGCGTAACATGACGGCAGCGCGGGGACCGCGCGCTGTAGCGGGCGCAGCCGCGATGCCGGCCTGAGCGGCGGAAGCGGCTACGCCGATTCCGCCCTACGGCATCGTTACGCCAACGCGTAAGGTTCCAACCCTCGTGCAGGCATGCGACCGCTTCGTTGAGCATCGGCAGCATCGGGCAATGACGCGCCGGCG
>JBOHYT010000357.1:0-6301 GCA_050738055.1 Rhodanobacteraceae bacterium | reverse complement strand
AACGGCAGCTTGTCAGGAATGCCGTCCCACAGGTCGGCGCCTTCCATCGCGGGAATCTTGCTTACGATCACCGGCCACTGCTTCGCCAGCTCGGCGTTGATCGCGAGGTATTTCTCCTGCCCCTTCGGTACATCCATTTCCGGGAAGATGGCGAATACCGGACATTCGGCCACGCACAACGTGCAATCGATGCACTCCTCCGGATCGATCACCAGGAAATTCGGGCCTTCATGGAAGCAATCAACTGGGCACACCTCGACGCAATCGGTGTACTTGCAGTTGATGCAGTTGTCGGTAACGACGTGGGTCATGGCGGTGCCCTGCTGACGTGTGGGGCCACTCTGCACGATCGCGCACGCCGCGGCACTGATGCGCGTCATTGACGCAGGTCATGGCCGCTGCGGCGGCGACCGACGACGCTTGCTGCATGCAGAACGCCATTCCCGCCAGCCTCGACGAGTCACGGCTCGCCGCGCTCGTCGAACGCTTCTACGACAAGGTGCGCAGCGACCCATTGCTCGGCCCGGTATTCAACCCGGTGGTCGACGACTGGGAAGCGCACAAGGTGCTGATGACTTCGTTCTGGGCCACGGTGGCATTGCGAACCGGTCATTACCGCGGCAATCCGCTGGCCAAACACCAGCCGTTGCCGATCGGCGCCGAACATTTCCAGCGCTGGCTGGCTCTGTGGCGCGAAACGGCGCGCGAGGAACTGGACGACGCATCGGCGGCGCTGATGGTCGGCTATGCCGAGCGCATCGGTTACGGCATGCGCGTCGGCATGGGGCTTTCCGGTCACCAACGCGGCTGCGAGTCCGGGATTCCCATCCGCGCGCGCCAGCAACGCCCGCCCATCGCGGGAGAGCCGGCGGAGCGTGCGCGCTTCAGTCGGCCAGTTGCGGTCTCGATTCGGCCTGCGCCAGCCATTCGCTGACCGCCTGCGCGACCACGATCTGGTCGCGGCCGCGGGCCTTCGCCGCGTACATCGCGTCGTCGGCGGTACGCAGCCAACTGCCGACGTCGTGACAGCGGTTGCCGTCGAACAGCGCGACACCGGTGCTGATGGTGACTTCCAGGTCATCCGGTGCGTTCGGGAAATCGGCGTCGAAAACCGCATGGCGCATTTCCTCGGCGAGCCGCAGCGCTTCCGCACCACCGATCCGCGGGCACAACACGATGAACTCCTCGCCACCGAGCCGTGCAAGACACCCGCGCTTGCCGACGACGTCGCGCAGACGCTGCAACGACACGTTCAGCACGATGTCGCCAAACGGATGGCCGCAGCGGTCATTGATGCGCTTGAAGTGGTCGAAGTCGAACAACAACAGTGCGTGCAAAGGCGGCTTCTCCGCATCGCGCCGCGAAAGCAGCAGTTGCGCGCGCCGGAAAAAGCCGCGCCGGTTGTCGACGCCCGTCAGCGGGTCCTCCAGCGCCTGCCGTCGCAATTCCCGCGCGTGCCGGCGCTGCGAGCGCAGCAACAGCAACAGCGACACGACGCCGACCGCGAGCCCCAGGATCGCAAGGCCGGCCGCCACCGCCGTGGTGCGTGAACGGTGCAGTTGCAGCGCATTGCGCGCGGCGTCTGCCTCGGCGGCGCGAAGCTTGAGGTCGTTCACCTGGTCATTGCGTTCGAGCTCCTCGATGCGGATCTCCTTTTCGCGTGCCTCGTAGCGCGCGGCGAGCTCCGACTGCTGAGAGTTCAGGCTGGCCGCCCAGTATTTCCGCGCGACAGCGAACGCTTCGCGCGAGGCCGAAAGCGCCAGCTTCAGGTCACCGTTTTGCTCGGCCAGGCGCGACTGCTCGCGGAGCAGATCCGGCATCGAACCGTTGAGGCCGGCCTTGCGCGCCTCGTCGATGGTCGAGGCGATCAGCTCCATCGCTTCCCGGCGGCGACCGAGTGCCTCGAGTGCGCGCGCGATGTCGTATTGCGAAACCAGCGCGTCGGATTCGCGGCCGGCCGCGCGCTCGTCGGACAGCGAGGCACGCGACAGCGCGAGCGCATCCTTGGGCTTTGCCTGCTTCAGATATACCTGCGCCAGGTTGTCGCCCACCATCACTTCCTGCGAATGGTCGCCGGCCTTCCGGTACAGCGCACGCGCCTGTTCGTAGTACCCGCCCGCGGCCGCGTACTCCTTCAACCCATAGGCGTTGTTGCCCTCGTCGTTCAATGCCTGCGCCCGATCCCAGTCGTCGTGCAGCGCCGCGAAGGCCTGCCCGGCTTCCCGGCACAATGGCTGGGAGTGACTGAACTGGTTCGCCATGCTGTAGGCATCGCACAACTGGAACTTCGCAAACGCGCGCCGCGCCGGGTCTGGACTGTCCAATTGCAGGGCGGCTGCCTGCAACGCATCGGCGACGCCCCCGCCGTCGCCATGCGCAATGCGCATGTCAGCGGTCAGGAAGCCCGCGTCGGATTCCGCGAGCGGATCGTGCCCGACGCTGCCGAGGCTCTTCAGGCGCGCCACGGCTTCGGTCACCACCGCGTCGTCGGAGACGTTGACACCTGCGCGCCCCATCCACCAAAGCGCTTCGCGTTCGCCTGCGGGGTCGTCCGCATAGCTTCCGGCGTCGAGCGCGGCGCGGACCTTGACAATCAGACCGTGCGGGTTGCTGGCCGACAGCGTGCGCAACTCGACCGGGGACAGCGTGGCCGCCGCGAACGCGGTCGACAGCATCCCCCAGAGCAGCAAACCCGCCAGCAGCCTTCGCATCACGTCTCCCGAACCTGCATGATCGGCCCTGAACCAGTAGAGTGCAAGGATCGCGCCAGTCGCTCGGGCCCGGAGGGTGGGACAGCGCGGCGGATTTCGCGGGCGGGCGACGGCCGGAGGATGGTCCGTTGCCGCGCCGGTGCCGGGCTGTGCGATTGCGGGTCAGTACGTGATCTGGGCCCAGAGGCCGGCTTCTTCGCCGGTCCGCAGACGTCGGACGCCGTCGCGCTTGCCGACCGGCAGCGTCGAAGCACGGTGCCACTAAACTTGCCGGATGCAGATCGGACCCATCCGCATCGATCCGCCCGTGATGCTCGCGCCCATGGCTGGCGTCACCGACAAGCCGTTCCGGCAGCTCTGCAAGCGGCTGGGCGCGGGCTTGGCTGTGTCGGAGATGACCACGTCCGACCCGCGGCTTTGGCGCACGACGAAATCCCTGCACCGGATGGACCACACCGGCGAACCCGAGCCGGTCTCGGTGCAGATCGCCGGCTCCGACCCGGCGATGCTGGCCGAAGCCGCGCGCCACAACGTCGCCAATGGCGCGCAGATCATCGACATCAACATGGGTTGCCCGGCCAGGAAGGTGTGCAACGCCTGGGCCGGGTCGGCGCTGCTGGCCGACGAACCGCTGGTGGCACGCATCTGCCGGGCGGTGGCCCGCGCGGTGGACGTGCCGGTGACGCTGAAGATCCGCACCGGCCAGGTTCCCGAATGTCGCAACGCGCTGGCGATTGCCCGCATCGCCGAGGATTGCGGCATCGCCGCGCTGGCCGTGCACGGCCGCACCCGCTCGCAAAAATACGAAGGCTTCGCCGAATACGACACCATCGCGGCCGTGAAGTCGGCGGTCGGCATCCCGGTATTCGCCAACGGCGACGTCGATTCACCGGAGAAAGCGCGCTTCGTGCTCGACTACACCAAAGCCGACGCCCTGATGATCGGCCGCGCAGCGCAGGGACGGCCGTGGATCTTCCGCGAGATCGCACATTTCCTCGCAACCGGCGCACGGCTTGCGGAGCCCGGCGTCCTCGAGGTACGCGACATCCTGCTCGGGCACCTGGACGACCTGTACGCGTTCCATGGCGAGGCGATGGGTGTCAGGATCGCCCGCAAGCACCTCGGCTGGTATGCCAGGGACCGGCCCGAGAACGCCGCGTTCCGGGCGGTGGCCAACCGCACCGAGAGCGCAGGCGAGCAGTATCGCCTCACCCACGGATATTTCACCTCGCTGACCGAAGGACTGGCGCAGGCCGCCTGACCGCGTTTCCGGCACCGGCGCGGACGTGCAGGCTGCCGGCGCCTTGCACCGCGCAAGCGAACGGTCCGGAACCGCCCCGATCCCACCGTTCCGGAATCGCTGGATTATGGTAGGTTATGAGCAACTCATAAATTATGACTTGCGCATAAAACACCATAACGGCATGAAACCTGCGAGCGCGCGCTGCTGGGGACCGGCACTTCGTAAAGTGGGTTGGCTCTTGGTGTCGCTTACAGCGCCCATCGGTTGCGCCTTCGCCGCGCAACCGTTGGGTGTGCCTGCGGGAGTGCCCGTGTACTCGGCGCCGATGGCCACCATCGAGGGCCGTGGCGCGGTGCCGTTCCACATCACGCTGGGCATGCTGGTGAACCAACAGGGAGCGCCGGTAGGCCTGTACCGGAGCTATCCGTCGAAATCGAACGTGCCGATGATCGAGCAGTACGGCCTCGGGATGCTGCGGACGCGCGACGGAGTCATTCTCGCGAGCTATGGCAAGATTCCGCTGCTGGTGTTGCACGGCCATATCGAAGCGCACGCCGGCACTTATGCGTTGTCTGTCGCCTACCTCACCGACGTCGCGCCGCGACATTACGCCACCTGCACCATCCGGGTAGAGCATACGCCACGGGGTCAATGGGAGACCGTGGACCCGTCGGGCCGTCCGATCACGACCTTCGTGGTGGTATCGCGCTGGAACGGGATCACCCGCATCGACCCATGCGGCGCTTGAGTCCCCACCTGGCTTCGGAAACCATCGTCGCGATACAGGTCAAGGCGGGTTCGGCCGGGCATGACCGTCCAGGCTCATGTGTCGTTGGAATCACGCCGCCCCTTCCAGGCTCATGTGTCATTGGAAGAGGCTGGCTGCTGCACGCGCGGCCCGTCCCATGTATGATCCCCGGATCACATCTTTCCATCCGTATCAAAGGATACAAGCTACGATGAGCCGTTACCTGTTCACCTCCGAATCGGTGTCCGAAGGCCACCCGGACAAGGTCGCCGACCGGATTTCCGACGCCGTGCTGGACGCGATCCTCGCGCAGGACAAGCGCGCGCACGTCGCCTGCGAAACGATGGTCAAGACCGGTGTCGCGATCGTGTCGGGCGAAGTCACCACCGACGCATGGGTGGACATCGAGTCGCTGGCCCGCGAGGTGATCCTGGACATCGGCTACGACTCGTCCACGGTCGGTTTCGATGGCGCAACCTGCGGCGTGCTGAATCTGATCGGCAAACAGTCGCCCGACATCAACCAGGGTGTCGCGCGCAAGAAGCCGGAGGAACAGGGCGCCGGCGACCAGGGCATGATGTTCGGATACGCGTGCAACGAAACGCCGGAATTCATGCCCGCGCCGATCCACTACTCGCACCGGCTGGTCGAGCAGCAGGCGAAGATCCGCCGGAGCGGCAAACTTCCGTGGCTGCGTCCGGACGCCAAATCACAGGTGACGCTGCTCTACAACGAAGACAACACGGTCGCCGGTCTCGACGCGGTGGTGCTTTCCACCCAGCACGACCCGTCCGTGAAGCAGGGCGAACTGGTCGAAGGCGTGCGCGAGCACATCTTGAAGCCCGTGCTGCCGAAGAAGTGGCTGGACGCGCTGCCGAAGAACAAGGTCCACATCAACCCGACCGGCAAGTTCGTGATCGGTGGCCCGGTCGGCGATTGCGGCCTGACCGGGCGCAAGATCATCGTCGATACCTACGGCGGCATGGCCCGCCACGGCGGCGGTGCGTTCTCGGGCAAGGACCCGTCCAAGGTCGACCGCTCGGCGAGTTACGCCGCGCGCTACGTCGCCAAGAACCTCATCGCGGCCGGCATCGCCGACAAGTGCGAAGTGCAGGTGTCCTACGCGATCGGCGTAGCCGAACCAACTTCGATCTCGGTGACGACGTTCGGCACCGGCAAGGTCTCCGATGACAAGATCGAAAAGCTGGTGCGCAAACATTTCGACCTGCGCCCATACGGCATCATCAAGATGCTGGACCTGATCCATCCGATCTACCAGTCCACCGCGGCCTACGGCCACTTCGGCCGCAAGCCTTATCCGGTCACCTACAAATGGGAAGAACGCGACGGCGGCAAGCGGGTGAAGAAAGCCGAAACCGCCACCGCGTTTTCGTGGGAAGCGACCGACCGCGCCGACGAATTGCGCAAGGCCGCGAAGCTGTAGTAGCGCCGTAGGAGCGCCGTAGGAGCGCCGGAAGGCGCGACCGTCCCGGCCGGACAAGCCACGGCGCGCACGCCTGTGCGCGGCGATCGGCGTGGCCGACTCCGCGCTGCCGGCCGCCGGGGAGTTGGTCGTAGGGCGGGTCTTGACCCGCCGAT
>JBOHYT010000356.1:0-1910 GCA_050738055.1 Rhodanobacteraceae bacterium | reverse complement strand
GCCGGCGAATACATCGCCGGCATCCGGATCTTCACCCATTTGCTGTAGTGCGCAGCATTCCGCGCTTGCGGTCAGTGGCCTTTCGATGACGGCGAGCCACCACACGCGGCCGTGTGCGGCGCGTGACAGTCGCCTTCACGAATGGACTTTCCTTTCGCCGGCGAAACCTGTTCGATGTGTCCGATCTCCACGTGCCCGAACTGGGCGGTGACGAACTTTGCAAATTCGTGTTTTCGCGCGGCCCAGAAACCCGCCTCGGAGGTCACGCCGTTCCGCGCGCCAAGCTCGTTCAACTCCGAAACGAGGTCGGCTTCGTCCTGGATGTTTCCACCCGGGTCGTAACCGTTGATGGCAAAGGTGTAGGTGTTGGGATCGTCTTCGGTGGTCGCGGATTGAGCACGTTCGGTATGGTAATCATCCTCGAATGCGCGGGTTGCGCGGGCCAGCGTGAGCTTGTCGCCATAAATCGTCTGCAACCGCTTCCAGATTCCGTCCGCGCGCTTGCGTTCCTCCAGACTCAGCGTCTTGTACGCGCTGACCAATGCCGCGTCGTAATCGGGTTCGTGTTCTTCGGCCGCAATGCCGAGCCAGGCGGCCCCACGCGCCGGGTCCGCACGGATGCTTCCCAGGCCATGCAAGTAGATTTCACCGAGGTCGTACTGCGCGACCTTGTTCCCCCAGTACGCCGCCCGCTGATAGGCATTCGCGGCGCCTGCATAATCCTTGCGGCGCATGGCGTCCAGCGCGACGCGTTCGTAGTACTTGCCCGGCAGATAATTGCGGGTGGGATCCGCGGCCGTCTCGCGATGCGAGGTATCGAAGCGACCGGCCACGGCGACATTCCACCCGCCGAACAGCAGCAGGCATGCGACCGCCCCAGTCCGCAACGCCGCCGATTTGGTTGCCGTAGCGATGGTGCACCTCTGCGTATCGGCCGATCCCTCGATCCTACGCCCGCTGACCAGGGCGCGGCAACGCCCGGCGCCGCCAAGGCACAACATTCACAATGCAGCTTTCGAACCGATTCCGTATGCGGCGGGCTGCTCGGAACGATGGAAACACCTGAAGATTCGAATGTTTGCGCAGCAACCGCTGGTCAGCCAGCCTTTCGGGGCTTCCTTTGCGGGTCCCTGGCAGCCCCTTCAGCAGAGGTCTGACCTTCGTGTGCATCGACGTAACTGTCGAGCAACCGGCGAATCATGCGCTGGTAGCGCGTATGGTGGCTGGATGCCTGGGACTTGAAGAAAGCCACGCTTTTTTTGCTCAAGGCAAGTGTAACCTTGACCCCTTCGTCGCGGAACGCCAATTCCTCGGGCGAGGGCAAAAAGTCTGAAACGATCTCGACCTTGCCGAGCGGTTCATCGGTGTAACGAATTTTGTTGTTCATAAATCGCGTTGCCCTTGCGCCAGTAACCGGCACCAAAGATTCGGACGATGCCCTCGCGCCAAGTGAATCGCACCGTCATCACGCCGCCACCAACCTTGCCGAAACAGTAGAAACGTTCTTCGTGTTGGCTGTGTGATACGTCCTTGGCGATCACGCGCTGCGGATCGGTGAAGGCGTGTTGCGCAAGCTCGAACCGGACGTGGTGCTTGGCATGATTCGCTTGGTTCTTCGCCTCATCCCACTCGAAACGCGCCTGCTTGGCCATGGTGGAAGCTGCCTTTTGCCATATAAATTACCACATAATTATATGGTTTGCAGCAACCGGGCGATAATGCGCTCGGCGGCTCCATCGGAGCTACGACGCACGCGCCACGCTCTTGCACCACCTGCACCACCTGGCCAATAGGCGCTGTCGGGCGTCGCGCGCGCACCGAAGATCGCCTGGCCCACGCGAACGATCGTCGCGCCTTCCTCGATGGCGAGTTCGAAATCGCCGGACATGCCCATCGAAAGTTCGTCCATC
>JBOHYT010000355.1:0-11701 GCA_050738055.1 Rhodanobacteraceae bacterium | reverse complement strand
CGGCGGAAGCGGCTACGCCGATTCCGCCCTACGGCATCGTTACGCCAACGCGTAAGGTTCCAACCCTCGTGCAGGCATGCGACCGCTTCGTTGAGCATCGGCAGCATCGGGCAATGACGCGCCGGCGACGGGCACCTCAAGCACGGACGTCACCGGCAGATGAGCGTCGAGGCACGCGCGTAAAAGCAAAATCGGCGCTCCTCGCCGGTCAGTCGGATTTCCGGAAATACACGACGTCCGGCAGCTTGGCGAAGTGCGCGTCGCAGGTGAGCACTTCCGCACCCTGTCCGTGTGCGGTCGCATATACGATCGCATCGGCCGTGGCCAGTTTGTATTTGCGGCAAAGGTCGGCAGCCAACAACGCGATACGCGTATCCATCGGCACGACGACGCACTTTTGCGTGTAGGCGATCACCTGGTCGGCGCGATCCTCGTCCGTTTCACGCGCCAGCCACTTGGCCAGCTCCAGTTGCACCAGCGTCGGCACGATGCACCGCGTCTTGCCCGGGAATTCCTTCCCGAGCTTTTTGCCGAGCGGGCTGTCAACCAGCCACTCGATCCACGCGGAGGTATCGACAACCCGCATCAGCCGCGATCCGAACGATCGCGATACCCGCCGGTCTTGGCTCCGCGGGCGATGCCGGCGAGCTGTTTCCAATCCGGCACCGGCATCACCAGCACGCCCTTGTCCTTGGGAATGAACACGAATTCCTGACCGGCCTTCCAGTGTTGTTTTTCGCGCACCGCCTTGGGAATGGAAATCTGGAACTTCGAGGAAAGGGTGGCGATCGAGGGCATTGTCTTACCCGTTTTTGATGGATGGTTACGACGTAAGACTACCACATGCATCGGCTGACACGCGGTTTGCACCCCCGCAACGGCGAAGCCCGTCGCCGCAATTCCAGGCACTGCTGAAGAAGCACGCCGAGTGCAAACCCGCGTTGATTCCCGCCGCGCCGGCGTCGAAGTAGTGCGCCTCGGCCCCTCCGTGCCGATTTGCGATCCCGGCGCAGCGGCTTGAGAATCTGCCGTCTGGACACCAATTGGGTAGCTGGCCGCACCGCGGTGCCCCGATGCTGGCCCGTTGCCCCGATCAACCATTCTGAGAACGTCACGGAAGCCTTGCCATGAATTCGACCGCCACCGAAACCCGCCCGTTCGAAGCCGAAGTCGCGCAGGTTCTGCGCCTGGTCACCCACTCGCTGTACTCGCACAAGGACATTTTCCTGCGGGAGTTGATCTCCAACGCGTCCGATGCGTGCGACAAGCTGCGGTTCGAGGCCATCGGCAAGCCGGAATTGCTGGGCGACGACGGCGAGCTGCATATCGACGTCGAGTTCGACAAGGACGCGAAGACGATCATCGTTCGCGACAACGGCATCGGCATGAGCCGCGAGGAAGTCATCGCGAATCTGGGTTCGATTGCAAGTTCCGGCACGCGGCGGTTCCTGGAATCGCTTTCGGGCGAGCAGCAGGCGGACGCGCGGCTGATCGGCCAGTTCGGCGTCGGGTTCTATTCCGCGTTCGTGGTGGCCGACAAGGTCACGGTGCTGTCGCGTCGCGCGGGTGCGGCGGCAAGCGAAGGCGTGCGTTGGGAAAGCGACGGCCAGGGTGAGTATTCACTCGCCGCCGAAGACATCGCCGCGCGTGGCACGTCGGTGATCCTGCATTTGAAGTCCGACGAGGATCAGGAATTCCTGGACAACTGGAAGCTGCGGGATTTGATCCGGAAATACTCCGATCACGTCGCCTTCCCGATCCGGATGCACAAGCAGAAGGACGGCAAGCCGACCGACGAGTGGGAAACCGTCAACGACGCCTCGGCGCTGTGGGCGAAACCGAAGTCCGAAATCAGCGACGACGAATACAAGGCGTTCTACAAGTCGCTGGGCCATGATTTCAATGATCCGCTGTGTTGGAGCCACAACCGGGTCGAAGGTGCGCAGCGATTCACCACGCTGCTCTTCATTCCCTCGCAACCGCCGTTCGACCTGCTGATGGGTGCGCGCGACGAACGCCGCGGCGTCAAGCTCTACATCAAGCGTGTCTTCATCATGGACGCGGCCGAGGAACTCCTGCCGAATTATCTGCGCTTCGTGCGCGGGGTGGTGGATGCCGATGACCTGCCGCTCAACGTCAGCCGCGAGATCCTGCAGCACAACCGCCAGATCGAGCGGATCAAGGCATCCTGCGTCAAGCGCGTGCTGGACCTGATCGAAAAGCTGGCATCGGGCGATCCGGAGAAATTCGAAACTTTCCGCAAGGCGTTTGGCAACACGCTGAAAGAAGGCATCGTCGAGGATCCATCCAACCGAGAGCGCATCGCCAAGCTGCTGCGCTTTGCCTCCACCGGAGGCGAGGGCGCCGAGCAGAACGTATCGCTGGACGATTACCTCGCGCGCATGCAGCCCGGACAGGACGCGATCTGGTATGTCACCGCCGACACCTTCCGGGCGGCGGCCGGCAGCCCGCAACTGGAAGCGTTCCGGGCCAAGGGCATCGAGGTGCTGCTGATGTTCGATCGCGTCGACGAATGGATCATGGGCCAGTTCGGCGAATACGAAGGCAAGTCGTTCCGCAACGTCGCGAAGGGCGAGCTGCCGCTGGACGAGGCCGACAAGCAGAAACAGGAAGAGGCCGCGAAGCAGGCCGAGCCGCTGGTCAAGAAGCTGAAGGAACTGCTCGGGGATCGGGTCGGCGAAGTCAGTGTATCGGCGCGGCTGACCGATTCGCCGTCGTGCCTGGCACTGTCCGATTACGAACTGGCGCCGCATATCGCACGGTTGTTGCGCGAAGCTGGCCAGGATGTGCCCGATTCCAAGCCGACGCTCGAAATCAATCCCGCGCATTCGCTGGTCAAGCGAGTGGAATCCGAACCCGACGAAGTGAAGGCGAAGGATCTGGCGCTGCTGCTGCTGGAACAGGCCGAGATCACTGCCGGTGCGGCGCTGCCCGATCCCGCGGCGTTCGTGCAAAGAGTCAACCGGTTGCTCGGAGGCTCGTGAACGCCATGAGCTCTGCTCCTCCCCCTTCAGGGGGAAGGTCGGGATGGGGGTGGGGTTGAACGCCCGGCAAAACCATCCCCACCCCAACCCTCCCCTTGAAGGGGAGGGAGACAAGGGCATCCGCATCGACGCGTGGCTATGGGCCGCGCGCTTCTTCAAGACGCGCGCGTTGGCCAAACAGGCGGCCGAGCGCGGACGGGTCGAGATCGGCGGCGCGGTGTGCAAGCCGTCGCACCCGCTGCGCATCGGCGACGCGTTGCGTATCGTCCGGGGTGACGAAATCTTCGGGGTCGAAGTGACGGCACTTGCGCACAAGCGCGGTTCCGCCGCGCTCGCACAAACGCTGTATCGTGAAACGGAAGCTTCGCGAGCAGCACGCGAAGCGGCACGCGAAAAGCTCCGCGGCGAACGCGCCGGCTACCAGCCGCCAACGCGCAAGCCCGACAAACGCGCGCGACGTCTGATCCGCGCGCTGGGCGATATCGATTCGATGTAGACGGCCCGTTTCGAGGCGTCGCACAACCGGATCATCCGGAAGCACGGCGCGATGCGCATCGCGAGCGCGGGACAAGTCGTCTTTGCGGGAACGCTGGTCCGATCGGCGTCATGAGCCCGGTTTTGATCCAGCGCGGCGCCGTCGTCGCGTGGGGCAGACCCCGCGGCGCGTCAGCGCGCGATTCCATACAGGCACGATCCGTGCGTGCGTCGCCGGATCGGTGCCTGCGCGAGGTGTGACGTGGCGTGAACAATCGGACGGGTACGATCGGGTGCGAACTGGAAGCGTTTCGACTTCGCGAGGTGCACTTCGGCATGATCGTTTGCCGGCTGCTGTTGGCGGGGGGAATGCTGTTCGTTGCGGGCGTCCTGCCGCGAATGGTTGTCGCGGCGCCATGCCCGCCGCCGGCGAAGGTTGCGAACGAGCGCTGGCCGGGTCAGGCGCAGTGGCTTGCGATCCAGCAATCGGGCAGGCGCTACGGCGAGATCCGGATCGAAGTCGACAACGTCTACGATCTCGCCCATCCCCGCGAGGACGTCTGGTACACGCGCACGGCGAATTTCCTGCACATCCGGACCCGCAAGTGGGTGGTCGACCATCTGCTGCTGATCCGGGCCGGCGCCCCGGTCGATGCGCGGCAGGTGTACGAGGCGATCCGCCACCTTCGCGACCAGGCGTTCCTGCGGGGCGCCGACATCACCCCGATCGGCTGCACCAACGGCATGGTGAACGTGCTGGTGCAGGTGCGTGACGCCTGGACGCTGAAGATCGACACACGATTCGCGCGCGCCGGCAATGCCAACGAGTGGCGGTTCAAGCTGGAGGATTCGAATTTTCTCGGCAGCGGCCGCACGCTGGCGATCGGCCACCAGAAAACGATCGAGCGCAGCATGAACGTGCTGGAGTACCTGTCGCCGACGTTCCTCGACACGGACTGGACGATGGCCGCCTACTACGAGGACCTGTCCGACGGCAAGCTGGAATCGCTGGCGCTGTCCCAACCGTTCCTGCTGGACACCACGCCGTGGGGTTCGGGCCTCTCGTTGCTCGACCAGCACCTGAACCTGGACTTCTACAACCGCGGCGTGCAGGCGTGGTATCTGCCGCAGCGTGAACAGCAGTTCCAGGGCGATTGGCAGAGGCTGCTCGGCTTCCATGGCGAGACCGCGCTGCGCGCGGGCCTCGCGGTGGACTACGAACGTTACCGGTACGGCGTTCCCGTACTCGTGAACCCCGGCGAGTTGCCGGCGCCGGTGCCCTACCCGCGCACGCTCGCCGGCGTCGGGCCGATCGTGTCGTTGCACCAGGACCGCTTTGCGACCTTCACCGATATTCGCGAAGTGGCGCGCATCGAGGATTACAACCTCGGTTGGGATGTTTCCGCACAGGTGCTGATCGACTCCACCGCGCTCGGCGCCAGCGCGACCGGCCCGGACGTATCGGTGACGGCGAGCAAAGGCTTCGAGCCATTGCCGAAATGGCTGGTGCTCGCCGATGGCTCGTTGTCCGCGCGCCACGCCGGCGGTCTCTGGCGCAACGAGGCGTTCGATGCGGAAGCGACGGCCTATGGGCAGCCGTGGCGGCGGCAGACGCTGGTGTTCCACGTCGATTACGCATCGCTGTTGCACCCCGATCCCGAGAACCGCCTCTACATCGGTGCATTCCAGGCCTTGCGCGGCTATCCGAATTTCTACGCGACCGGCACGCGGCGCATGCGCATGACGATCGCCGACCGCATCGTGACGCCGATGGTGTGGTTCCACACCTTCCAGGTCGGCTTCGTGGTCTTCAACGACGATGCGATCATCGACCGCGGCGCAGGGCAGGGCTGGAGTCCGTGGTATTCCAGCGTCGGCGCCGGGCTCCGGATCGGCAACCTGCGCGGCTCGTTCAACCGGGTGCTGTATTTCACCGTGGCCGAACCGCTACACACGGACCTGGGCGTGCGGCGCAGCCCGGAAATCGTGGTCGGGGACGTGCTGAGCTTCTGACTGGCACCCGGACTGGCGCGGATCATGTCGTTGGTTCAACGACTTGCGCTCACAACTTTGCGGGATTTCGCGAATGTGCCGGCCAAACTGGGCATCGCGGTCCGTGACGCCGGGCGCTTGCACAGCCCGGGCGGCCGGTCGAAACTAGCGCCGGGGATTCTCCGGACAAACACCATGACGGTATTCGGCCTGTTCAAGTGGCTGGTCGGCAAGAACCGCGACTCGACCGGCGAAGAACGCCGCGCGGACGATCGTATGCGAACCAGCGTGGGTGCACGTGTGCTGGTGGTCGACGACTCCGCCACCATCCGTGCGGTGCTCGGCAAGATGCTGGTGCAGGACCGTTATGAGGTACTGAAAGCGGCCGATGGCGAAACCGCGGTCGAAATGGCGCGGGCGCAACTCCCGGACCTGATCTTCCTGGACATCGTGTTGCCCGGGATGTCCGGGTTTTCGGTGCTGCGCGCCTTGCGTCGCGACGCAAGTACGCGCGGCACGCCGATCGTGATGATGAGCGGCAACCAGCAGGCCACCGAGCAGTTCTACGTGCAGCGCTTCGGCGCGGATGGATTCCTCAAGAAGCCATTCGGGAGGATCGAGGTGTTCCACACCATCCGCTCGCTGATACAGACTGAAAGGATGCCGGGGCGCGCGGTCGCTCCCGTTCTGGCGGCGGAAATCCCCGCCGGGATCTCGCGCGAGGAGTGGGAGGCGATTCCGAGTATCGCGCTGCCGGATGAAGCGCACCGATCCACACCGACCGCGGCCGCAGTGCAGCCGCGGCCGCGACCCAAGGCAGCTGTGTTGGCCAGTTCGCCGATCATGCCGCGGGCGGCGACCGCACCGGCCGTCCAGGCGCAGCCACCAAAGGCGCCACCGGTAGCGGTGCGACGGGTCCCCACAGTGTCTCCCGTTGTGCCCGAAGCGCCGGCTGCGCCGCCAGGGCCGCGCGTGACGACGCTGGTGTGGAAGGCCTTCAGCATGGCAATGCAGCCGACCGTCTCGCTTGGCTTGCGCAAGCCGGCGCCTGCGATCAACGCCCACGTGGAGCGGCCACGCCAACTGGTTCTCGACGTGGTCGGCGATGCAGCTGGAGCAACGCCGGCAACCCGCGGGGACAGCGGCGACTGACGCCGCGCCGCTGCGCCGATCGTGCGCGGCTTCGACTGCGCTTTGTTGCGGCCCGAACAGCCACAATCCGGGGGCCTTCAACCCGCGTCGTTGCCGCAGGTCGGCCCCAGCCACTTGCCGGATGACTGACCTCTCCTCCGGCGACGCTGCGAATCGGCAGGATTGTTCGCGGCATGGCACACTCGGCAAGCCGTGGAGTCTGTGTCCGTACCCGAGAACGCTCTGTTGACCACCATTGCGATCACCCGCGCAGTCAGCAATGCCATCGACCGTTGCGAGTTGAGCCACCTGCAACGATGCCCGATCGACTTCACGCTCGCGCGCCGTCAGCACGCGGCGTATGAGCAGGCGCTGCGCGATGCCGGATGCGAAGTGCGCCAACTTGCCGAACAGCCTGACTGGCCGGACTCCGTGTTCGTCGAGGACACCGCGATCGTGCTCGATGAAGTCGCGGTTTCGACGCGGCCAGGTGCTTCGTCGCGCCGCGCCGAAGTACCGAGCGTGGTCGTGGCGCTTCGGGAGTTTCGCGATGTACTGCACGTTGAAGCGCCAGGGACGATCGATGGCGGCGACGTGTTGCGGCTGGACAAGCGCCTGTACGTCGGTGCGTCGGCGCGCAGCAACGTCGATGGCGTCGCGCAGCTTCGGCGTCTGCTCGCACCGTTCGGCTATGGCGTCGAAGCCGTTGCGCTGACGGGATGCCTGCATCTCAAGAGTGCGGTGACACGGGTGGCCGAGGACCTGCTGCTGGTGAACAGCGATTGGATCGATGTGAACCGTTTCGACGGCTGGCGTACTCTCGCGGTCGATCCGGCCGAACCGCAGGCCGCCAATGCGCTGCGTCTGGGCGACGTGGTGCTGTGTTCGGCGAGCTTCCCGCGCACGGCGCGCAAGCTGCGCGATGCCGGCATCGATGTGCGTCAGGTGAACATGTCGGAAACCGAAAAGGCTGAGGGCGGCCTGACCTGTTGCAGCCTGATTTTCCAGGCGTGAGGCGCTGGGTTCCTCGCGTGCTCGCGGCTCAATCGGGCAATAGTTGGCGCAACTGGTAGATCGCCTCCAGCGCTTCGCGCGGCGCGAGCGAATCGGGATCGAGAGCGCGCAGTGCGTCGGCCAGTTCCAGCAATTTCGGGTCAGGCGCGGGCGCGGCGAACAGGTCGGATTGCGGCGAGGCCGTGCCGTTGGAACATGCGGCATCCTTTGCATTGGTGCGTGGCTGCGCGCCCCGTTCCAGTGCTGCCAACGTTTGTTTGGCGTCTGCGATCACAGGTTTGGGCAAGCCTGCCAGCGCGGCAACTTGCAGTCCGAAACTGCGGTTGGCGGGACCGTCCTTCACGGCGTGCATGAACACCAGTTGTTCGCCGCCCTCGCGGTCGTGGTATTCGACGGCGTCGAGGTGCACGTTGGCGATGCCCTCGAATTGCGCCGCGAGTTCGGTCAGTTCGAAATAGTGCGTCGCGAACAGCGTGAACGCGCGGTTGTGCGTGGCCAGGTGCACCGCCGCAGCGCGCGCCAGCGCAAGGCCGTCGTAGGTGCTGGTGCCGCGGCCGACCTCGTCCATCAGCACCAAAGATTGCGCAGTCGCGTTGTGCAGGATGTTGGCGGTCTCGCTCATCTCGACCATGAAGGTCGATTGTCCGCGTGCAAGGTCGTCGCCCGCGCCGATCCGGGTGAAGATGCGGTCGATCGGGCCGATCGCGGCGCTTGCGGCCGGCACGTAGCTGCCGATATGCGCCAGCAGCACGATCAGCGCGTTCTGGCGCATGTAGGTGCTCTTGCCGCCCATGTTTGGGCCGGTGATCACCAGCATCCGGCGCCCGCCGTTGGAGGATGTGCCGTCGAGTGCGAGATCGTTCGGTTCGAAGGGTTCGCCGCGCACCGCCTCGACCACCGGATGCCGGCCACGCTCGATCGCGATCAAGGGTTCATCGACCAGTTGCGGGGCGTTCCAGTCCAGCGTGTCGGCACGCTCGGCAAGATCGGCCAGCACATCCAGTTCCGCGATCGCGGCGGCGGCGTCCTTCAGTGGCGCCAGTTTTTCGATCAAAGCGTCGAACACGCCGTCGTACAGCGCGCGTTCGCGCATCAAGGATCGTTCCTTCGCGGAGAGAACCTTGTCCTCGAAGGTTTTCAGTTCCTCGGTGATGTAGCGTTCGGCGCTCTTGGTGGTCTGGCGGCGGGTGTAGTGCGCGGGCGCCTTGGCGTCATGGGATTTGCCGAACTCGATGTAGTAACCGTGCACGCGGTTGTAGCCGACTTTGAGGGTCGCGATGCCGGTGGCGGCGCGCTCGCGCGCTTCTAGTTCGACCAGGTACTGATCGGCGTGGGTCGCGAGCTGGCGCAGCTCGTCGAGCTCGGCATCGTAGCCCTCGGCGATCGCGCCGCCGTCGCGCAACAGCATCGGCGGACGTTCGACGATGGATCGCGCAAGCAATGTTGCCGTATCGGCGTGGTCACCGATGCGGCGCACCAAATCGTGCAGCAGCGGCGATTCGAGCGACGACACCACATCCCGCAATCCCGGTGCGGCGGCCAGACCGTCGCGCAACGTCGCAAGATCCCGCGGACGCGCCGAGCGCAGCGCCACGCGCGCAAGGATGCGCTCGAGGTCGCCGATCGCGCGCAGCCTTTCGCGCAAGCTTTCGAACGTCCGCGCGTCGATCAGCGCGCCCAACGCCTGGTGTCGTGCGCGCAGGATCGCGCGATCGCGCAGCGGGCGATGCAGCCAGCGCCGCAGCATGCGTGCACCCATCGGCGTGATGGTTGCGTCCAGCACGCCAAGCAGCGTGTAGCGCGTATCGCCGCTCGGGTGCGTATCGAGTTCGAGGTTGCGGCGCGTGGCCGCATCCATCGCGACGGTCTCGTCCGTGTGTTCGACCGCGAGCGCCGTGAAGTGCGGCAGTGCGACCTTCTGGGTTTCCTTGAGGTACTGCAGCAGGCAGCCGGCGGCGCCGATGGCGGCGTGCAGGCCTTCGGCGCCGAATCCGGACAGGCCGCGGGTGCCGAAGAACGCGGTGAGTTCACGCTGCGCGCTGGTCGCGTCGAAATGCCAGGGCGGACGCTGGCGGAGCCCCGTCAACGCCGAGACGAACGGCGGCAACGGCGCTTCTTCGCCGACCAGTGTTTCGGCGGGCGCGAGCCGTGCCAGTTCGGCGGCCAGCGCGGAGGCGTCGGCGACTTCCGACAGCACGAAGCGGCCACCCGCAAGATCCGCCCAGGCGAGGCCGTAGCCGTCCGCACCCAGCGCGATCGCGAGCAGCAGATTGTCGCGCCGCTCGGGGAGCAAGGCCTCGTCGGTCACGGTACCGGGCGTGACGATGCGGACGATCCTGCGCTCCATCGGGCCCTTGCCGGTCGGGTCACCGATCTGCTCACAGATCGCCACCGACTCGCCCGCGCGTACCAGCTTGACGAGGTAGGCCTCCACCGCGTGGTAGGGCACGCCCGCCATCGGAATCGGCGCGCCGGCCGACTCGCCGCGCTGGGTCAGGGTGATGTCGAGCAGCCGCGCGGCCTTGCGCGCGTCGTCGTAGAACAGCTCGTAGAAATCGCCCATCCGGAAAAACAGCAGCGTCGCCGGGTACTCCGCCTTGGCGGTGAAGTACTGGCGCATCAGTGGGGTATGGCGGGCGAGGTCTTGCGGGTTCATTTCGGCGCTTGGCGCAGGCGCTTCGGTGGAGTAAAAAGGCGAATTCGCAAAGCGGAAGTTTCGCATGGATCGAGGTGGAGTTCCGACCGACGCCGCGCTGCACGAGCTGGCGCTGGCGACAGGCAATGCGCTGGGCGAACGCGGCGAGATGCTGGCGACCGCGGAATCGTGCACCGGTGGCTGGATCGCAAAGCTCATGACCGACATCGCGGGCAGCTCGGCATGGTTCCAGGGTGGTGCGGTGACCTACAGCGATGCTCTCAAGCGCGCGTTGCTGGGCGTCACCACGACGACGCTGGAGCGCCATGGCGCGGTCAGTCGCGAATGTGCGCTGGAAATGGTGGCGGGTGCGCTGGGCCGCCTCGATGCGACGGTGGCGGTCGCGGTGACCGGCATTGCGGGCCCCGGCGGCGGCACGCCCGACAAACCGGTCGGCACGGTGTGGGTCGCACGGCAACGGCGTGGTGGCCCCGCGTGCGTCGAGGTTTTCCACTTCGAGGGTGACCGCGACGCGGTGCGCAGGCAGACCGTCGTTGTGGCGCTGGACGGCGTTCGGAAAATCCTTACGGAATGAGGCGACATGCGCCGCTGTCCACACGCACGCGCTGTGAAATAATGGCAACGTCTCCGGACTTCCACGGTCTCAACCCGTGAGAAGCGCAACCGCGATACTTCGCACCAGCACAATCATTCGAGGGTTCCACAATGGACGACAACAAGCGCCGCGCACTGGCTTCCGCACTGGGTCAGATCGAGAAACAGTTCGGCAAGGGCGCGGTGATGCGCATGGGCGACCGTACGGCCGAGGCCATCGACGTGGTTTCGACCGGTTCGCTGGGGCTCGATGTCGCACTTGGCGTCGGTGGTCTGCCGCGTGGCCGTGTGGTCGAGGTCTACGGTCCGGAGTCCTCGGGCAAGACCACGCTGACCTTGCAGGTGATCGCCAACTGCCAGAAGAACGGCGGCACCGCGGCGTTCATCGATGCCGAACATGCGCTCGACCCCAGCTACGCCGAAAAGCTCGGCGTCAACGTGGACGATCTTCTGGTCTCGCAACCCGACACCGGCGAGCAGGCGCTCGAAATCGCCGACATGCTGGTGCGTTCCAACGCGGTCGACGTGGTGGTGATCGATTCGGTCGCGGCGCTGACGCCGAAGGCCGAGATCGAAGGCGAGATGGGCGACAACCATATGGGATTGCACGCGCGCCTGATGAGCCAGGCACTGCGCAAGCTCTCCGGCAACATCAAGCGTTCTAACACGCTGGTCATCTTTATCAACCAGATCCGCATGAAGATCGGCGTGATGTTCGGCAACCCGGAAACCACCACCGGCGGCAACGCGCTGAAGTTCTACGCTTCGGTGCGGCTCGACATCCGCCGCATAGGCGCGGTCAAGAAAGGGGACGAGGTGATCGGCTCGCAGACCC
>JBOHYT010000354.1:0-9812 GCA_050738055.1 Rhodanobacteraceae bacterium | reverse complement strand
AAAAAGCTCTTGAGAAACAAATTCCGCAAGTTCTTGTTTCTTCGCGAACGCCCGCCCCGGCACGGGGTTGAGAAGCTGATCAGTCGGCCCGGAAACCGGGTCGTGCGTTTCCCTCGGCTGGCGCATTCTTGGCGCGGGTGCGGTGCGTGGCAATGACCTATACTCCGCGGGACATGCCCGAAACGCCGGGCGTGCGGAGCGCGGGCATGGGCATCGACCTGCTTTCCCAAGTGCTCACCTTGGTGCGCCTGACCGGCGCACTGATTTTTCGCGTGGATTTGCACGGGCCCTGGGGCATCGCCTCCAACCCCACCCTGGAAAAATACGCACCGCTGCTGCCGGCAGGGACCAACCACATCGTTGCGTTCCACGTCATGCTCGAAGGCCGGTGCTGGATGCGGCACGGCTCGCCCGAATGGTTCGAAGTCGCGCCGGGCGAAGCGGTCGTGATGGCGCACGGCGACCAGCACGACTTGGCCGACCGGCCTGGTCGCGAGACCGCGCCTTTCGCCTCGATGCTGGGCGGGCGCTCCGTGCTGGAATTGCGGCACGAGCGTTTCGATACCGGTGTTGGCGAAACGGCCAGTCTGATTTGCGGTTTTCTCGGCTGTGACCGGCGCGCATTCGAACCGCTGTTCCATTCGCTGCCGCCCGTGTTCAAGTTCCGGATGGATAGTCACCTCGATGACATGGTGCGCTATGCGGTGGCCGATACGCTCGATGACCGTCCTGGCTCGGCTTGCCTGCGGGTGCGCTTTGCCGAGCTGCTCTTCTTGGAAGCGTTGCGTGGATACTTGGAAGGCCTGACCGCGGACGCGACCGGTTGGCTAGCCGGATTGCGCGACCCGTTGGTCGGGCGCGCCCTACGCGCGCTGCACGCGCAACCCTGCCGGCGCTGGTCGGTGGACGAACTTGCTGCTGCCATCGCGACGTCACGTTCGGTGCTGGCCGAACGCTTTCGCCAGATCATCGGCGAGCCGCCGATGCACTACCTGACGCGGCTGCGCATGCAGCTTGCCGCGCGCCGGTTGGACGAAAGCTGCAGCAGCATCGCGCGCGTCGCCGACGAAGTAGGCTACGATTCCAGCGCCGCATTCCAACGTGCGTTCAAGCGTTGTTTCGGAATGCCGCCAGCGACGTGGAGGCGGAATGCCATGCTGCCGTAACACCAGGCAACCGTCCCCCCTCGGCTCACCCCTCGAGCATCGCCTTCCAGCGGTCCTTGGCTTCGGCCCACCAGTAACCGGCCTGCGCGCCGAGATAACCGAACGGTCGCCAGGTGTCCTGCAAGCCGAATTCCGCGAATTTCCGCCAGTCGTTGTCGTCCTGGGCAATGGCGGACGCCAGAAGCTCTCCCGCTGCGCAAGTCGGCGCGGTGCCGTGGCCGCCGAACGCCTGCATCCACCACAGGCCATCGCCGCGGCTGCCGAGCTGTGGCATCTGGTGGCGTGCGTAACTCATCAGGCCGGACCAGACGTAATCGATCTTGACGCCTGCAAGTTGCGGGAACACCCGCAGCAGATCGCGTACGAGGAGCTTTTGGATTGCACGGGGCGAACGGTTGCGGATCGAAATGCGGCCGCCCCAGAGAAGCCGCGTATCCTTGAGCGGCCGGTAGTAATCGAATGCGAAGCGGGTATCGTAGATCGCGGCGTTGGTATCCAGACACTCGTGCAGGCGCTGGCCCAGCGGCTCGGTCACCATCACGTAGGTCGCGATCGGCAGGATCGCACGATCGATCTTCCGATCGAGGTGCGCGAGGTAGCCGCCGCAGGCCAGCACGACCGTTTGCGCCCGGACTTCGCCGCCCTCGGTGCGTACGCGCCATCCGGCGCCGTCGCGCTCCACGCGACGCACGCGCGCATTTTCGTGGAGCACGACGCCCTGCATTTGCGCGGCACGCACCATGCCGTGCAGGTAATCGAGCGGGTGCAGGTGCAGCGCGTTGCGCTCGAACAGTCCGTCGTGATAGCGCTCACTGTGAATCAACTGCCGTAGCTGCTCCTCCGGCAACCATTCCCATGCGATGCCATAGTTTTCGCGGAGCAACCGCTGACGCTCGCGCAACACTTCCGGGTCGCGGAACCGGTTGGCCCAGATCACACCGGCATCGACCGCGTCGCATTCGATCGCATAACGCGCGATGCGTTGGCGGATCAGGTCCACCGCGGCAGTGGTCGCCTCGTACAGGCGTCGCGCCCTTTCGGCACCGAGTCGACGAAGCAGCGCATCCTCGCCCAGCGAATAGCCGGCAAACACGAAACCGCCGTTGCGGCCTGATGCGCCGTGGCCGATCCCGTCGCGTTCGACCAGCACCACGTCGCGCACGCCGCGTTCGGCGAGTCCGAGTGCCAGGCATACGCCCGCATAGCCGCCGCCAACGATCGCAACACGCGCCTCGGTCGCGCCCTGCAGCGGGGACAACGCATCGAAGGGACGTGCGCTGGCGGCATACCAGGTCGGAAAACCGGGGTCAGAGTGCACTTTCGGCGAGTGGATGCTCGGGTCCATATGTGGCGCAATGCGTGGCCCGAAAGTGCACTCTGATCCCTCGCGGCTACCCGCGCGCGCCAGCCCCAGCCACGAGGTGCCGCAACTCGGGGTCGATGGATGCGAAGTGCAAGGTCGCGCGCACCATGCCTGCCTTGTTGCCGCAGTCGAAGCGGCGCCCCTCGAAGCGGTGGGCCAGCACCGTCGTTTCCTTGAGCAGCGCCGCGATCGCGTCGGTCAACTGGATTTCGCCACCGGCGCCGGGCGTGGTTTGTTCGAGCAACTCGAAAATCCGCGCCGGCAGGATGTATCGGCCCACTACCCCGAGATTGGACGGCGCGTCTTCGGGTTTGGGTTTTTCGACCATGTGCCGGATTCGGTCGCCGTCCGCTTCGACATCGACGATGCCGTACTTGCGGGTATCCGCGTGGGGAATTTCCTCGACGGCGAGCACGCCGGTGCTGCCGTCGTCCGCGCGCATCGTCATCTGGCGCAACGCGCCCGGGCCGTCGTTGACGATCAGGTCGTCTGGCAGCACGATTCCGAACGGCTCGTCGCCAATCACGGGTTTTGCGCACAGCACTGCATGGCCAAGGCCCAATGCCTGTTCCTGGGTCACGTACACGCAGCGCACGTTTGCAGGAAGTACGCCCTGCACCGTCGCGAGCAATTCGTGCTTGCCCGCTTGCTCGAGCGTTTCCTCGAGTTCGTACGCCGAGTCGAAATAATCGGCGATCGAATGCTTGTAGCGATTGGTGACGAACACCAGCGTGTCGGCGCCGGCGTCGACCGCCTCGTCCACCGCGTACTGGATCAGCGGCCGGTCGATCACCGGCAGCATTTCCTTGGCGACCACCTTGGTGGCCGGCAGGAACCGCGTCCCCAAACCCGCCACCGGAAATACCACTTTGCGCAATCGGGTCACTTGTCAATCCTTCGTCTGCTCACGCTGCCGCATGCCCCGCTGCATCGGTACCACGTCGGCAGTTTGTGTCGCATCCCCTGCGTCCCACCGGTACGTTGGCAGCAGTGCGCCCATGCACCTGCGCAGCGCGTCCTCGTCAAAGCCGGCCACCGCCTCGGAGGCCCGTGCCAGTTGTGCCATCACCATCGCGGTTGACTGCGCGCGGGGCGTCGCCTCGAAAATCTTCGGGTGCGTGGTGCTGTGATAGTTCTCGAGCGGATGGAACAGTTCCTCGAACAGTTTCTCGCCGGGTCGGAGCCCCGTGTAAAGGATGGAAACATCGCGCCCGGGCTGCTTGCCGGCGAGCCGGATCATCTGTTCGGCGAGGTCGCGGATCCGGATCGGCTCGCCCATGTCGAGTGCATAGGTTTCGCCGCCCTGCCCCATCGCCATCGCCTGCAAGATCAACTGGCAGGCCTCCGGAATGGTCATGAAGTAGCGCGAAATTTCCGGGTGGGTCACCGTGACGGGTCCGCCTGCGGCAATCTGGCGGCGGAACAACGGCACCACCGATCCCGCCGAATCCAGCACGTTGCCGAACCGCACAGTGACGAATCGCGTGGCGTGGTTCTCCGCCAGAATCTGGCAGATGATCTCGGCGACGCGCTTGCAGGCGCCCATCACGCTGGTCGGATTGACCGCCTTGTCGGTCGAGATCAGCACGAAGCTCTCGACGCCGTGACGCACCGCGTGTTCGCCCAGCGTGCGCGTGGTCAGTGCGTTGTTGCGGAACGCCTCGCGCAACTGGTTCTGCAGCAGCGGCACGTGTTTGTAGGCAGCGGCGTGGAACACCCGCTGCGGCCTGCTGAGCGCGAAGGCGTTGGCGCACGCTGTGGGGTCGCCGCAATCGCCGATCAGGCAGCGCAGCAGGAGTTCGGGATATTGCGCACGCAGTTCCTGTTCGATGCGGTAGAGGTTGTACTCGGACAGCTCGAGGATGGTCAGCTCCGATGCGCCGAGCCGGGCGATCTGCCGGCACAGCTCCGAACCGATCGAGCCACCGCCGCCGGTGACCAGCACCCGTTGTCCCGTGAGGCTGCGCCGGATCGCGTTCCATTCGAGCTTGACCGCTTCGCGGCCCAGCAGATCCTCGATGGCGACCTCCTTCAGTTCGTTGAACTGCGCGCGGCCCGACACGACGTCGTCGATCCGCGGCACCGTGCGGAACGGCAGGCCGGTCTGTTCGCAGAGATCCACGACCTTGCGCATCTGCTGCTTGCCGGCGCTCGGCATCGCGATCAGGAGCATCTCCGCGCCGGTGCGGCGTGCCATTTCGACCAGCCGGTTGGTGCCGCCGAGCATCGGCACGCCCTGCAGCCGCGATCCGCGCAGCGAGAGGTCGTCGTCGATGAATCCCGCCGGGATGTAACGGGCATCGCGGCGCAGGTCGCGCACCAGCGTCTCGCCCGCGCGCCCGGCACCGATCACCAGCACCCGTTGGCTGTGCCGGGCGTGGAACAGGTCGAGCTGGCTGTCCTTCCAGTAGCGGTACGCGAGCCGCGGCACGCCGAGCAGGATCGCCAGCAGCACCGGGTAGATCAGCAGCACCGAGCGTGAGATGCCGGCCATGCGGTCGTACAGGAACAGCGCGACATAGATGCCGATCGCGCCTGCGACCACGGCGCGCAGGATGTTCCACAGGTCCGGGATGCTGGCGAACCGCCACAGCCCCTTGTACAGGCCGGTCCAGTAGAACATCACCGCCTGCACGCCCAGCACGATCAGGGTCTGCCAGGCGAGCAGATCGAGTTGCTGGCCGTACGGCAGCATCGCGTAGCGCAGGGTGTTGGCCAGCCACCATGCGAGTATCGTCACGCCGAGGTCGTGGATGACGACCGCGGTGCGTGGATGGACCTTGCCGGCGAGCTCACGCAGGTTCATGCAGAATCCTCTTGCGCGCCGACGACAGGCATGCACGCTTGCCGAGGTGCCACGCGGCGACGGCCGCGACGTACGCCGCGACGCACAACCACCAGCCGTGTTCCGGCCGTCTGGCAGCCAACCACGCGAGCGGCGCCGCGATCACGATGTTCCATGCCAAGTACGCGGCGTCGGTGCGTGCATGGCTCCAGTGTACCCGCACCAGCCATTGGTAGAGGTGTTGGCGATGCGGCGCGTACCAGCGCTGGCCGCCAACGACCCGTCGAGCGAGGGTAAGTCCACTGTCCACCAGGAACGCCGAGGAAAGGATCAGGCACGGCCACAACATCTGGACGTCGCGCTGGACCAACCACGCGGCAATCGCTCCGATCAGCAGGCCCAAGGCGCCGCTGCCGACGTCGCCCATGAAAATCCGCGCCGGCGGCAGGTTGAAGACCAGAAAGCCCAGGCACCCCGCCGCCGTCACGAAGGCGAAGATCGCCACGCCGGGGGCGTCCACCGCCAGCCCGAGCAATCCATAGCCCAGCATCACGAACAACGCCTGCTGGCCGAGGATGCCGTCGATGCCGTCCATGAAGTTGTGCGCATTGAGGAACCCGGTCAACACGATTGCCAACGGAACGATGCCCCACCAGACCTGCGGCGCGGTCCCGGTCGGCGTGGCCAGCACGCTCGCAGCGACCAGCAGCGCGGCGCCGAGTTGCACCGAGAGGCGCGGCAGGACCGGCAGCGGGGCGTGGTCGTCACGCCAGCCGACCAGCGCGACCGCCAGCACGGCGACACCGAGCGCGACGAGCCGCAGCCAATGGATGGCCGGATCGATCCAGACCCACGCCGGAAGCCCGATCAGCAGCACGGCCGCGACGATGCCGACGCCGCCGCCGCGCGGGGTAGGTACGCTGTGCGAACGACGTTGCCCTGGCAGATCGATCAGGCCACGACGGCGTGCGTAGGCGAGCGCCGCAACGGTCAGCAGGATCGAGACCACCCATCCGCACGCCGCGCTGATCCATATTTCCATCGGGCGCTGTTCGTCGCAAAGGCGTCATTGTAGGAGCGGCTGCAGGAGCGGCGGCAGCCGCGACCGGCAAACACGCCAATCCGCGCCCAATCGATCGGGCCTACCGGCCCTCCTACCGGTCCGGCGTTCCGGCCCTCACGAGAAACAACACGTAAATCCTTGTTGCGAATCAGAAACCCTTTACCACGGATCGACACGGATCACACGGATCGACAGCTTTTATCCGTGTGCATCCGTGCAAATCCGTGGCAAAAAAGCTCTTGTTTCTTCGCGAACGCCCGCCCCGGCACGGGGTTGAGAAGCGCCTACTCGCTGACCACGCTGCGGATCGGCCGCACCGTGCCCCAGCTCTTGCAGCTCGGACACTGCCAGTGGTGCGCTTTGGCGCCGAACCCGCAATGGTTGCAACGGTACATCGCCCGGCCCTCGAGCAGCTTGCGGGTCAGGTCGCGCAGGATCAGGAAGTTCTCGCGCGACTCGCCTTCTGCACGGCACATGGTCGCATCGATCAACGCCATCATGCCGCGCACCGACGGGCGTTGGCGCAATTGGCCGGTGAGGAAGTCGATGGCGGCGCGCTCGCCCTCGCGCTTCTGGTACAGGTCGGTCAAGGCCAGCACCGGGGTGATCCCGTGGTAACGCTCGACGACGTGGCTGAGGAACTTCTCGGCACGTTCCATCTCATTGAGGTGCGCGTATGCGTCGAGCAGCGGCGGCAGGATCTCGGGCACGAAGTCCACGTCGGCATCGACGGCCTGTTCGAACGCAAGTGCGGCCTCGTTCCAGCGGCCCTCTTCGGCGTGCAGATGGCCGCTGATCATGTAACCGCGCACGCATCCCGGCTGGCTGGCGAACGCCTCCTCGATGTAGGCGCGCGCCTCGCCGCGTGCGCCGTGCTGGCGCGACTGCTCCGCCAGCTCGCACTGGAACTGGGCGATCGTCGCGGCCTGCGACTCGCCGGTCATCTTTTCCAGCCGGCGGGCGTGGCCAATTGCCTTGTGCCAGTCGCGCTCGTGCTGGTAGATCGCAATCAGGTGCCGCAACGCCGACGGGGCGTGCGCATCCATCGCGACCAGGTCATCGAACAATGCTTCGGCGCGATCGAGCAGCCCCGCGCGCATGTAGTCCTCGCCAAGCTCCAGCAACGCCACGGTACGTTCGGCCTCGCTCAGGTTCGAGCGGCTGACCAGGTGCTGGTGTACGCGAATCGCGCGATCGACTTCGCCGCGGCGGCGAAACAGGTTGCCGAGCGCGAGGTGGGTTTCCACGGTGTCGCGGTTGAACTCGGCCAGTTTCATGAACACCTCGATGGCCTTGTCCGGCTGCTCGTTGAGCAGATAGTTGAGGCCACGAAAGTAGTTCGAGGAGAGCTCGGTGACGCGTGCCCCGGACCGTCGCGCGGTCGCATGGCGGCCGATGATCCAGCCGAGCCACCCGACCATCGGCACCAGCAGGAACAGCAGCAGCAGCGGATCGAAAGGAGGCAGGTTCAACGTGTTCTCCGGCTGCGCAGCGGCCACCCGAAGCCGTCACGAACCCGCGGATCGGGACGATCGACGCGTCTCAAGGTATCCAGCATGTCAGGCGCGGTACTGCGCAGCGGGCCACCCGGCCGTCACGGCGAAGGGTCGCGGCCCTCGTTGACACGCTGGCGCAACTCCTTGCCCGGCTTGAAGTGGGGCACATACTTGCCGGGCAACGCCACCGCCGTGCCGGTCTTGGGATTGCGGCCCGTACGCGGGGGGCGATAGTGCAACGAAAAGCTCCCGAATCCGCGGATTTCGATGCGGTCGCCGCTTGCCAGCGCGACGCTCATCTGCTCGATCACGTTGCGCACCGCGAGTTCCACATCGGCAAACGCCAGATGTTTCTGACGGTCCGAGAGGGCCGAGATCAATTCGGATTTGGTCATGGATGGCAACGTGCGACTACCCTGCTGGCCAATGCGGATCGCGCACGCGCGAGCCCTTCGACGATGGCGCCGACCCGCGCGCAGGAACGACGCCACCATGCAACCTTGAAACGAAAGCCTGTATATAGGCTTATTCCGACTTGTTCAACTGCTCTTTCAGGAGCGCGCCCAGCTTGGTCGTGCCCTGGCCCGGGTGCTGGCTCTGGTACTCGGAAAGGGTCTCGGCCATCTCGGCCTCGTCCTTGGCGCGGATTGAGAGCGACAGCATGCGGCCCTTGCGATCCATCCCGACGAACTTGGCCTCGACCTGTTCGCCCACCTTCAGGTGTTGACCGAGATCGTCGATGCGGTCCTTGGAGAAATCGCGCGCCGAGAGATAGCCCTCGATGCCCTCGGCAAGATTGACCACTGCGCCCTTGGCATCGACTTCCTTCACGGTGCCGGTGAGGATCGACCCGCGCGGATGCGCCGCCATGAACTGGCCGAACGGATCCTGCTCGATCTGCTTGATCCCGAGGCTGATGCGCTCGCGCTCGGGATCGACCGCCAGTACCACGGCGTCGACCTCCTCGCCCTTCTTGAATTCGCGGACCAGTTCCTCGCCGTTGCCCTGCCAGGAAATGTCCGAGAGGTGCACCAGGCCGTCGATGCCGCCATCGAGGCCGACGAAAATTCCGAAATCGGTGATCGACTTGATCGCGCCGTGCACCTTGTCTCCCTTCTTGAAGGTAGCGGCGAACGCCTCCCACGGATTGGAATGGGTCTGCTTCATGCCGAGTGAAATGCGGCGGCGCTCTTCGTCGACGTCCAGCACCATCACTTCCACCTCGTCACCGACCTGCACCACCTTGGCCGGATTGACGTTCTTGTTGGTCCAGTCCATTTCGGACACGTGCACCAGGCCCTCGACGCCCGGCTCCAGCTCGACGAAGCAGCCGTAATCGGTGACGTTGGAGACCTTGCCGAACAGGCGGGTGCCGGACGGATAGCGGCGGGTGATGCTGACCCACGGGTCGTCGCCCAGTTGCTTCAGGCCCAGGGACACGCGGTTGCGCTCGCGGTCGAACTTCAGCACGCGCACGTCGAGTTCGTCACCGACATTGACGACTTCGGACGGGTGCCTGATGCGCTTCCACGCCATGTCGGTGATGTGCAGCAGGCCATCGATGCCGCCGAGGTCCACGAACGCGCCGTAATCGGTGAGGTTCTTGACCACGCCGTGCAGGATCGCGCCTTCCTGCAGTTTCTCGAGCAGTTGCTCGCGCTCCTCGGAATGCTCGCTCTCGACCACCGCGCGGCGGCTGACCACCACGTTGTTGCGCTTGCGGTCGAGCTTGATGATCTTGAATTCGAGATCCTTGCCTTCGAGATAAGCCGGGTCGCGCACCGGGCGCACGTCGACCAGCGAGCCCGGCAGGAACGCGCGCACGTCGTGGATGTCCACGGTGAAGCCACCCTTGACCTTGCCGTTGATGCGGCCCGTCACCGGCTGCTCGCCTTCGAACGCCTGTTCCAGCTCGTCCCACACCATCGAGCGCTTGGCC
>JBOHYT010000353.1:0-2230 GCA_050738055.1 Rhodanobacteraceae bacterium | reverse complement strand
GGTCATTCGACCCTCCAACCGTGGGTCATTCGACCCACGGCCAATTGCTGCGGCCCCGCCGGGGCCAAGAAACGGAAGGCAGCCAAAAAATGGGGAAGGCTCGGGGAGGGAATCAAGACCGAATCCGCTTGATTTCCGAGGGCACGCCAAAACTCGGTTGAACCCTTTCAGGGTTCAAGAACAAACTGGAAACGCATCCGTTCCAGGGTAGGAGCCGCGCCGGTGGCGCGCCTCCAACCCTGCGCTTTCGTATCTTGCGCCGGAGGCGCAAAGAAAAAAGCGCGGTTCGCGTGCAATCCATCGGCCCGGGGAGCGCTGCAATGCGCACGCGCGATCCGAAGCGGAACCACGCACCCAACCTTCCATCGCGCGGAACCGCATCCGGCGTTCAAGGAAGCGAATGGATCTCAACGCGTCGCCCGCGACGTTCCGCGCGGGAGAACGTGGGAAGCGCGACATCGCCTTGGACCGCGCGGGGCGGTCGAGGCGACCGCTTCCAGGGGTAGCCTGCGGAAGACCTCCGGCAACCCCTGGCTTTGTTACCTCGCGCCGTTGGCGCGAAGAGCGGGGCTGCACAGGCAAAGACAAATCAAGAGAAGAGGAAATCCAAGAAGCCGCGCTGGAGCGCAACCCGGGGGCGGTGTATGCGGATTTGACGTCGGCGGCGGTGGGGTGAGTGGATGGATGCGGGGGGAGGCAGGGGTGTTTTTAATTGCGCGGTGGGTGCGTTTGGAGGAAGGAGAAAAAGGCGCGAGCTTCGCTCGCACTGTTTATGCATCGGTCAGCGACCGATGCCACAATGCCGCGGGCGTTCGAGGGGAATGGATAGGCTGCCGGAGCCGAAGAGGCGGATGCGATGAAGAAGCCGCGCTGGAGCGCGGCGTTCCCAGGGGGGCGCTAGGCGAGCAAGACCGCATTCAGCTTTACGTCGTGGGGTTCGACGGGGAGGTGCGTGACGCGCTGGCAGAGGAAGCCGAGGCCGACGGTGTGTTGGACGGCACCGGTGGCGAGGAAGCGGTCGTAGTGGCCGGCGCCTTTGCCCATGCGGTTGTGGTCGTGGTCGAAGGCGAGGCCGGGGACCAGCATGACGTCGATGGCGGCGGGGTGGGGGTCTTGGGTGGAAGCGTGGACTGGGCAGTGCGGGCCGGGTTCGCGAATTTTCAGCGGCCCGGGCGTGAAGTCCTGTTCCCAACTGCGGACGATGCGCAGTTCCATGATGCCGTTTTTGGGATCGCCGACGATGCGCGGCAGGAGCACGGTCAGGCCGCGGTGCAGGCGGTTTTGCAGGAAGGCGGTGATGTCCGGTTCGCTGGGCAGGGGCATGAAGGCGGCCAGGAGCGGGGCGTCGGCGATGCGGTCGTCGGCGGCGAGGCGTTGGCAAAGTTCGGCGGCGGCGGCGGCGCGCACGGCGGGGGTGAGCCGTTCCAGTTTGCGGCGGATTTCGCGGCGCAGGTCGCGTTTGAGGTGGTGGGGGGAGGGGTGTGAACTCATGGACGGTCTCGCTTGCGGCGCGGCGCGGCGGTGGCGGGTGGCGGCAGGGCGGGGTGGCGTTGAATTGCCGTTGCCGGTTCAGCCGTCCCTCCGGGACTGGGCTTTCGCCTGCCCCAGCGTTCCCAGCACTTGCGTCGGTTTCGCCGCCGCCGTGCTGGGCTCCATTCACCCGTCCCGCACGCGGGACTCGAAAGGCCAAGAACCGACCCGATCCAACCAGACCCGACGCAACCCAACCCAAACAATCTGATCCGATCCAATCTGATCAAGCCTAGAGCAGTTTTCGAATCGGTTCACAGAAATTTAAAGACCGGCGGGCGCGGAGGCCCGCCTGAACAGCAGGCTAGAAGCCTGCGCTACCAAAATCAAAAATGTGAACCGTTCCGAAAACTGCTCTAGGATTGAGTCCGGTCGTGGACGACGCGAACCGTTCTGCCGTCCCGCTGGGACTCATGCATCAATTCCACCGCTCCTTTCATCCCAGCACTGAAGTGCTGGGCTATGCTTCTGGCGTCCCGCAGGCGGGACTCGAAAGGCCAAGAACCGAGCCGACCCGATCCAATCAGACCCGATCTTATCCGATCCAACCCACTCTGATCCAAACCACTCTGATCCAACCCACTCTGATCCAAATTGATCCGATTGAGACATAGAACCGAGGATGTCCCGGCCGGTGGTCGCCGCGAAGCAAGGCGTCGCGGCGCAGCCGGTCGGCAACTCGCCCTGAAGGGGCGAGTTG
>JBOHYT010000352.1:0-1608 GCA_050738055.1 Rhodanobacteraceae bacterium | reverse complement strand
CGGTCGGCATCGCCGCCGGCGCTCCCGTCGGAGCCGGCGCAGGCGCGGGCGCAGGAGCCGTCGCAGGCGCGGTCGGCGGCGGCGTGGGCGCAGGTTCCGCATCGGCGGCCTTCATCCACCCACTGCTCACCACCAACATCAGCACCGCCAACAGGCTCACGAACCGACAAGCCAACCTATCCACAGCTCTACGCACGCCATTTCCTTTCTTTCTGATTCCTGCCACACACAGAATGCCACATCGTATACGCAAGCCGTCGGAACGCACCCCCAAACCCCTCTTTTCCGATGGACCTCCACCCCGTTCTGAATAGACGCCGCCGCGCCGCCAGTTTCCACCCCAAAAGCCCAAATATTTCAGCCATTCTCTGGCTTCCCCCCCTGCCTTTTCCTTTTTCGCCCATGCCCATATCATGGCCCTCTGCCACCCCTGAAGGACCTCCGCCATGCCCAACCAATACGATCTCACCGGCCGCGTGGCCCTTGTCACCGGTGCCGGCTCGGTCAAAACCGACCCCGTCCACGGCCGTCTGGAAGGCATCGGCAGCGCGGTCGCTCACGCCCTCGCGCGCTCCGGCTGCAATCTGGCGCTCACTTTCAACCGCTCCAAGGACGGCGCCGAAGCCCTCCGCAGCGAACTGCTCGCGCGCCATCCCCACGCCCGCATCGCGCTGTTTCACTATGACGCCGCCCAGTACATGCAGACGTCCACGGCGCTGGTCCAGCAGGTGCTCGCCGACTTCGGCGCCATCGACATTCTGGTCAACAACCTGGGTACCACTTTCATTCAGCCCGACGAAATCCCGCACCACGAACCGCCGGCCGCGGCCGAAGACCTGATGCGCGTAAACTTCCTCGGCCCCTATGAACTCACCAAGCGCGTCCTTGAATCCATGCTGGCCCAAAACCGCCCGGGCGTGGCGTTTCTCGTGAGCAGTTGCTCGGTCGAAATGCCGCACGCCAAGCGGCCGGCCTATGCCGCCACCAAACGCGCCCTGTCCGGCCTCGCCCGTGAATTCGCCACCTTCTACGGCCCGCACGGCATCCGCCTGATCGACCTGCAACTGGGAGTCTTCGAAACGCCGATGACCGCGCCGCGGCTGAAGGTCTACCGCGAAGCCGCCGCGAAGGGCGCCATCCCGCTGGCCAGGCTCGGCCACCCCGCCGAGCTGGGCGAACTGGTGGCCTTCCTGAGCACCGACGCCTGCGGCTACCTGACCGGCATTTCGATCCCGGTCGATGGCGGCATCACCATTAAAAGCTTCGACCACCTGACGTTGGAATAGCTCCTAAATAAGTATCATAAGTTACATTAGCTTCGTTTTGTAACTCCCCCATCCATCCCCACAACCACCTGTCCTCCAACCAGATCCATTCCCTTCAACGCCCCTCCAGTCACCTCCCCAACCGCCCCCCCTATTTATTTTAGTCTTTTTGTTTTATGTATTATTTTTATCTCTTCTGTAGTATATTTAGAGCGGTTGTCGAGCCGGCGCAGCGCGTCTGAAATGTCGGAGGCATTGTGGCACGGGTCGCCAGTCCCGTGCATAAAAAAGTGCGCGCGAGCGCGCTCCCTATCTCTTGCGCGCGCGAGCGCGCATCCGACGT
>JBOHYT010000351.1:0-5571 GCA_050738055.1 Rhodanobacteraceae bacterium | reverse complement strand
TTTTGCACATGGATTGTCCGGTGTGGCTCGTATCTCATTGATGCGCCGATGTCTCAATCCGTGAGCCTGGAGATGGTGTACATTCGTACACCTATGCAGCTTCCTCCCGGCCAGCAACGCGTGTTCGATTTCCTGCGTGCCTACCTGCGGCGCAACGGCTTTCCGCCCACCCATCGCGAGATCCAGGATGCCTTGGGTTTCGCGTCGCCCAATGCCGCGCGCCGGCACCTGGATGCGTTGCGGCGCAAGAGATTGATCGAACTGCCGGCGCACACCGCGCGCGGTATCCGGCTGGTCGGGGACGCACCGCGTGCCAAGCTGGCCGGCTTGCCGCTGATCGGCCGGGTCGCCGCCGGTCGGCCGATCCTCGCCGAGGCGCATGTCGAACGGCATGTCGCGGTCGATGCCCGGCTGTTCTCGCCGCGCGCCGATTTCCTGCTGCGCGTACAAGGTGATTCGATGCAGGGAATAGGCATTCTCGATGGCGATCTCGCCGCGGTGCATCGCACGCCTGAGGCGCGCAACGGGCAGATCGTGGTGGCGCGGATCGAAGACGAGGTCACGATCAAGCGCCTGCGCATCCGGCGCCAGCATCTGCAACTGGTCGCCGAGAATCCGGCGTATGCGCCCATCGAAGTCGATCCGCGCCGCACGACTTTCGCGATCGAAGGGCTGTGTGTCGGCGTGATCCGGGCGGATCGGGCATGACCGAAGCCGCCTTGCAAGCGTTGTTCGAACAAGGCCGGCTCTGGCGCGGCCAGAGCGGCGCGTTGCCGCGTTCCGCGTTGCCGACCGGATTCGCGGCGCTGGACGCGGCATTGCCGGGTGGCGGCTGGCCGGTGGCGGCCTTGAGCGAAATCCTGCTGCCCGCCGACGGGGTGGGCGAACTGCAGTTGCTGTGGCCGTTGCTGGCGCGGCTGTCGATGCAAGGCGGCCGGATCGTGCTGGTCGCGCCCCCGTACATTCCGTTTGCGCCGGCGTGGGCCACAGCGGGCATCGCGTTGCCGCAATTGCAGGTCGTGCAGACCGGCGATGACCGCAACGCCCTGTGGGTCACCGAACAGTGCCTGCGCTCGGCGGCGTGCGCGGCAGTGCTGTGCTGGCCGCGCCAGGCCGATTCGCGCAGCTTGCGGCGCCTGCAGCTTGCTGCGGAAACCGGGCAGTGCCAAGGATTCGCGATGCGCCCGGCCGAGGTGGCCGCGCAGCCTTCGATGGCGACGCTGCGGATCCTCATCGAAGTCGATCCTGCGCGGTGGCGGGTGCTCAAATGCCGCGGCGGCAATCCGCCGACGAGGGCGGTGCCGCTTCGATCAATCATGCCATCGCGCGCAGCGCACGCCCCCTCACCCAGCGCTGCGCGCTCGGCGCTCCGCGCCGCCTCGCTCCCATCAAAAGCGGATGGGGGCGAGGGAGAAAAGCGGACGCGTGCATCCACCCTCTCACGCCGACCTTCTCCCCCATCAAGAGCGACCCTGATTGCTGCCGAAGCGCAGCAAAATCATGTCGTCATTCCGGGGCCATTGCCGGCCTTATCGGCAATGGAACCCGGAATCGCTCTTTGCGGTACTTGGCTGGATAAACTCGCCGCATCCTGCGGCTCGCCCTTCGGGCCATCGGCTCCGCCGATGTTCGCTCCGGCATCCTGCCTCCGCAGTCGGGTTCTGCCCGCAAACGGCGCGGGCAGCCCCGGAATGACGAGAATTGGGAGAACGGGTGGGAGAGAGGGAGACAAGCCAAAAGCAGATGGTGGTGAGTGGGATGCGTCTCTTGCGGCGCGTGCCTCGTGAGATGCCGCGATGCACTGGGCCTGCATCCTGTTTCCACAATTGGCGCTCGACGACGTGCTGCGTCGCCGCGACGACCGCGATGCGCCGCTGGCGTTGGTCGATCCCGCCGAGGCGCGGCCACGTGTCCAGGCGGCCAACGATGCGGCGTCGGTCGCGGGCGTGCGCACCGGCCAGTCCTTGGCGGCAGCGCGCGCGCTGTGCGATCGCCTCGCGGTCGTCGCTCATGACGATGCCGCGGCGGAACGTGTCCACGAATTCCTGGCCGCCTGGGCCTACGCCTGGAGCTCCGAGGTCAGCCGCGATTTTCCGGATGCGTTGTTGCTGGAGGTCGAGGCGAGTTTCCGTCTGTTCGGTGGCTGGCCGAACCTGCAGGCGCGCCTGCGGGTGGAACTGGATGAACTGGGCTTCCGGCACCGCATCGCGCTCGCACCCAACCCGCACGCGGCGCGCGTGCTGGCCGGCGCACACGATGGCATCGCGATCTTCGACCACGACATCCTGCGCAACGCTCTGGGCGAACTACCGGTGGAGCAAGCGGGATTCGAACCCGGATGTGCCCAGAATCTCCGCCGGATGGGCCTGCGCAAACTGGGCCAGGTGCTCGACCTGCCGCGCCCGGAACTGGGGCGGCGGATCGGCAAGGATGCGCTCGCGCATCTCGATCGCCTCATCGGCGATCTCGCCGCGCCGCTGACCTTCTACCGGCCGCCGGATGTATTCGACGAGCGCATCGAGTTGCCGTTCCACACTGCCTCCAGCGAAACGTTGCTGTTTCCGCTGCGCCGCCTGCTGCGCGACTTCGCGGCGTTCCTCGCCAGTCGCGACGGCGGCGTGCAACGTTTCACCTTGATGTTCGAGCACGAGCACGATGCGCGCACCCGTATCCCCATCGGCCTGCTCAGCGCCGAACGCGATCCGGCGCTGCTGTTCGACATCGCGCGCGAACGCCTCGATCGCATCCAGCTCGGCGCGCCGGTGTGCGCATTGCGCCTGGTCGCGGACGAATTGCCGCCGTTCGCACCGGTGCGGCGGACGCTGTTCGATACCCGCCCGCAGCAGGCGGTGCCGTGGGAAGCCCTGCGCGAACGCCTGCGCGCGCGACTCGGCGAGGAAGCGGTGCATGGCATCGCCCTGCACGCGGATCATCGCCCCGAGCGCGCGTGGCAGGTCGATCGCGGACCTCGACCAGCGGGCGAACCCACACCCAACCCGCGTCCCGCCTGGCTGCTGCGTCGGCCGATTCCCTTGCGTCCTCGGGTGCGGCGGGTCCTCGCCGGCCCCGAGCGCATCGAAAGCGGCTGGTGGGATGGCGGCGACCTGCGCCGCGATTACTACGTCATCGAAACCGATGCCGGCCAACGCGCGTGGGTGTTCCGTCCCGCCGGCGAGACCGGTGGATTCATGCTGCATGGGTGGTTTGCGTGAGGAGCCGGGACTCGGGACTCGGGATTCGGGATTCGGGGTTTTCAAGCCCTCCCCCTCAGGGGGTGGGTTGGGTGGGGGTGGGTTGGCGAAGCCCGGTGCCGCAAGGAACTAACCCATCCCTACCCCGACCCTCCCCTTGAAGGGGAGGGAGAGAAGCAACGCCCATGACACGTGACGCCTTTTCACCCTACGCCGAACTGCACTGCCTTTCGGCCTTCAGTTTCCAGCGCGGTGCCTCGACCGCGCGGGAACTGTTCGAGCGCGCCAAACGCTTGGGGTACGCTGCGCTTGCGGTCACCGACGAGTGCTCGCTGGCCGGCATCGTGCGGGCGCTGGAAGCCTCGCGCGAAACCGGTGTGCGCCTGACCGTCGGCAGCGAAATACAAATCGAAGATGGTCCCAAATTGGTGTTGCTGGCGCAGACGCAAGCAGGTTACTCGAGGCTGTGCCAGCTCGTCACGCTGGCGCGCCGGCGCGCGGCCAAGGGCGAATACCGCTCGCTGCGCGAAGACTTCGAGGCAGGCGGCAACGACGGATTGCTCGCGTTGTGGTCGCCGGCGGCCGACATCGACGAAGCGCACGGAACGTGGCTGCGCGATCACTTCCCCGACCGCACCTGGTTGGCGGTGGAGCTGCACCGCGGCCCCGACGACGCGGCGCGGCTCGCACAATTGCACCAGGTCGGCGCACGCCTGCACCTGCCGCTGGTCGCCGCGGGCGACGCGCACATGCATGCGCGCAAGCGTCGCGCGCTGCAGGACGTGCTGACCGCAATCCGCCACCACACCACTGTCGCCGAAGCGGGTTTGCATCTCTATCCCAATGGCGAACGGCATCTGCGCACCCGCGAGGCGCTGGCCGCAATTTATCCGCGCGAACTGCTGGAAGAAACCTTGCGTGTCGCCGGGCGCTGCACGTTTCGTCTGGAGGAACTGCGCTACGAATACCCGCACGAACTGGTGCCTGAAGGCCACACCGCCACGAGCTGGCTGCGCGAGCTCACGGAAACCGGCGCGCGGACGCGCTGGCCGGGTGGCGTACCGGACAAGGTTCGCGCGCTCATCGAACACGAACTCGCGCTGATCGCCGAGCTCGGCTACGAAGCGTATTTCCTCACCGTGCACGACATCGTGCGCTTCGCGCGTTCGCGCGGCATCCTCTGCCAGGGCCGCGGTTCGGCCGCGAATTCCGCGGTGTGCTACGCGCTCGGCGTCACCGAAATCGACCCGGCGCGCATGCACATGCTGTTCGAGCGGTTCATCTCCAAGGAACGCAACGAACCACCGGACATCGACATCGACTTCGAACACGAGCGCCGCGAGGAAGTCATCCAGTACGTGTTCCAACGCTACGGCCGCGAACGCGCCGCGCTGACCGCGGTGGCGAGCAGTTACCGCGCGCGCGGCGCGATCCGCGACGTCGCCAAGGCGATGGGCCTGCCGCCGGATCTCATCGACCGGCTGGCACGCTGCATCGACCATTGGAGCGGCGCGGAGTCGCTCGATGCGACCCTGCGCGAACGCGGCTTCGATCCGGACTCGCCGGTATTGCGCAAGGTGGTGGCGCTCACCGCGCAACTGATCGGTTTCCCGCGGCACCTGTCGCAGCACCCCGGCGGCTTCGTGATGTCCGAGCATCCCTTGCACACGCTGGTGCCGGTCGAGAACGCGGCGATGGAGGGCCGCACCGTGATCCAGTGGGACAAGGACGACCTCGACGTGCTCGGCCTGCTGAAGGTCGATTGCCTCGCGCTCGGCATGCTGACCGCGGTGCGCAAGACGCTGGATCTCCTGCGCGACTCCGGCCGCCGCGACCTCACCGTGCAGGACATCCCCGCGGAAGACCCCGACGTGTACGCGATGATCGGACGCGCCGACACCATCGGCGTGTTCCAGATCGAATCGCGCGCACAGATGGCGATGCTGCCGCGCCTGCAACCGAAATGTTTTTACGATCTCGTGATCGAGGTGGCGATCGTACGCCCCGGCCCGATCCAGGGCGACATGATCCATCCGTATCTCAAGCGCCGGAACGGCGAGGAAGCGGTGACCTACCCTTCCGAAGACGTGCGCGAGGTGCTGGAGCGCACGCTCGGCGTACCCCTGTTCCAGGAACAGGTGATGCAGCTCGCCGTGGTCGCGGCCGGCTACTCGCCAGGCGAAGCCGACCAGGTGCGGCGCTCGATGGCGGCGTGGCGGCGCCACGGCGACATCGAAAAACACCGCGAGCGGATCACCCGGGGCATGCTCGCGCGCGGCTACACCCCGGAGTTTTCGGCGGCACTGTTCGACCAGTTGAAGGGCTTCGGCAGCTACGGCTTCCCCGAATCGCACGCCGCAAGCTTCGCGCTGCTCGCCTA
>JBOHYT010000350.1:0-3003 GCA_050738055.1 Rhodanobacteraceae bacterium | reverse complement strand
TTGTGGCTGCCGGGAATCAGTTGCATGCAGCCGTTTTCCGGCGTGGCGTCGTCGAGCGCCATCCAGGCCGTCACTTGCTCGGGCTTGGTGCTGGCCCAGTACGCGTAGTCCTGGTGCCAGGGCTTGATGCCGCCGTGCCGCGCCGGCTTGAACATCAGCTTGCTCGAGTGATAAAAAATCGTGTAGCCGATCAGGTCTTCCACCAAATCCAACATCTTCGGCCCGTGAATGAAATCCCGCAACATCGCGCTGTACGCGGTGATCTCCTGGATCTTGCGCAGAATCCCCGCCCCGACCACCGGCCCGCTGAAACTGTTCACCTCGCCGTTCTGATGCACCTTCTCCAAATTGAACCCGCCCTCGTCATGGTCCAGGTTCTTCGCCTTTTCCTCGACCAACCGGTCCAGCTCGCCCAGCAGCCGCTTGAGTTCGGCCGTGTCCAGGAAATTCTCAATAATCAAGTAGCCCTGGTCCTTGTAGAATTCGGACTGGTCGGTGGTGAGCACTTTCATGAGGCGACTCCTGGCGATAAACCGTTCAGCGATCCCTGTGGCGAACTTGCCTGCGAAACACGCGATTCAATCTACCCCCGCCGGATTCGAAAATCCATGGTCGGACCGGTCAAAGGATTGTACTTTTCGAAACTCCCCGGCTAAAATACGCCCCAATGAGCCAAACTTCCCTCGGAGCCCCCGCCCATGGCCCTCGACCGCCACGACATCCGCCGCGAATTCGCCTGTCTGCCGCGCGAACACGCCGACTTCCCGCCCTTTGAAGCCCTCCCCGCCGACCCCGACCGCCGCCTCGACGCCTGGCTCGAAGCCGCCACCCTTCAGCCGGTTTCCGCCACCGAATGGGAGTGCTTCGAAGACTGGCGGCTCGGCCCCCGCGTCATCAACGATTCGATGTGGTTTTTTTTCACCCACGGCACCGGCTGGGGCGAAGTCGTCGGCCGCGGCGAACGCTTCGCCATCGCCCCCGGCGATCTGATGCTCATCCCGCAAGGCGCCGAACACATCGTCCGCCAAGCCCCCGGCGTCGCGATGCGCCTGATCGCCGTGCATTTTCTGCCGCATGTTTTTTCCGGCGTGAACCTGCTTAATCTGGCCGGCTTCCCGTCCCACGCCCCGGCCAGACTCGACGCGCCCGACGCGCCCTACGCTCGCGTGTCGCAGCGCCTCGCCCGCGAATTCGCCTGCAAAGCGCCGGGCTGGCGGCAAGTCTTCCGCGCCGGCGTCATGGAAGTCCTCACCGACCTGACCCGCCGCGAAGGCGCCCGCTTCCGGCCGCTCACCGCCGCCCCCGGCCGCGGCCAGTTGCCGCGCGTGCTCCCGGCGCTGGAAAAAATCGAAGCCCGTCTCACCGACCCGGCCCTCAACGTCGTCGAACTGGCTCAGACGCTGTTCGTCAGCGAAGTCCAGTTCCGCAAGCTCTTCCGCCGCGCGACCGGCCTGAGCCCCATCCGTTTCATCCAGCGCCGCCGCATCGAACACGCTTGTACCTTGCTGCGCGGCAGCGGCCTGAGCATCGAACAAGTAGCCGGCGAAAGCGGCTTCTCCGACGCGCCGTTTTTCTACCGCGTCTTCAAACACTGGACCGGCACCACCCCCGCCTTGTACCGCACCCAAGGCGGCGTGTGAGGCCCGATCGTCCCGTCTGACCCCCCTGAGTGCGCGCATCGTTTAGGACCGCACGCGCCCCCGCGTGCCTCCTTATTCGCGAGCTCCGCTCGCGAGATAGCGTCACATGCTCCCAAAACGTTCGCGGATGTACATTGGATCGAGTGCGCGCACCGGCCGGGACCGTGGTGGATGACACGAAGGTGTCCGCCCCCGCGTGCCTCCTTTTTCGCGAGCTCCGCTCGCGAGATCGCGTTGCACGCTCCCTGTACGTTCGAAAATGCGCTTTTCGTCGAGTGCGCCCGTCGTTTAGGAGCGCACGCGCCCCCGCGTGCAACCATTTTCGCGAGCGAAGCTCGCGAGAACGCGCCGACACCGCCATTCCCACCCACGCCGCCCTGCGCGCCGAAGGCCCTCAAAAGCCCCGCGACCACCACCCACCCTTCCGCCGCCGCGAAGCACGCCCCCCTGGGAGCGCCGCGCTCCAGCGCGGCTTCTTGGATTTCGTCTTCCCCTATGCCTTGAATCTGTAGGGGCGGGCCCCCGCGCCCGCCCTCTTCGCTCATTGATGGCACGACGGGTTGTTCGAGCGATAAGGCGCCAGCTTCGCCGGCATTTGTTTCACGGCGGACTAGTTGACCGGGGCGATCCGCGCTCCCAGCTAACGCCGCGCCCTCGCCTTGATTCGTTTCGCCGTTTGTAGGGGCGGGCCCCCGCGCCCGCCCTCTTTGCCCGATGCGTGCACCGCCTGGGACCGTACGCGCCCCCGCGTGCATCACCTTTCGCGAACTCCGCTCGCAATCGAACGCCGGAGGCTCCCGTGACGTTCAAGAATGTGCTTTGAGTTGATTACACGCATCGTGTAGGAGCGCACGCGCCCTCGCGTGCAACCATTTTCGCGAGCTCCGCTCGCGAGATAGCGCCGAATGCTCCCTCGACGTTCGAGAATGTGCATTGGGTGGAGTGCGCGCACCGGCTGGGAGCGCACGCGCCCCCGCGTGCCTCCTTTTTCGCGAGCGAAGCTCGCGATAGCACCGCCCTGCGCGCCGAAGGCACTCAAAACCCCCGCGAGCATCATCAACCCCGCCGCCGCCAAGCCCGGCCCGAGCCGTTTTTTCTCCGCTGATACGTCTGATACGTCTGATACGTCTGATACGCCACCCGCCCCCCTGGAGCGCCGCGCTCCAGCGCGGCTTCCCGGATTTCCTCTTCCCCCGCGCTTTAAGTCTGTACCCCCGCGCCACCGCCTCATACAATTCCGCGCGGCCCATCGCCCTCCCCGCCCCCGCGCCTCCGCCCGCGCGGGCGCCGCCTCGCGTCGCGTTCCCCCCAGCCGATCGCCGCGCTGCGCGCTCCAATCGCCTGCGGGGCTACACCCAGGCCG